>JAKLQT010000209.1 GCA_022013205.1 Candidatus Omnitrophota bacterium
AATCAATCATTAAGACAACCCCTATTACATATAACGAAGATAATAAACCGAAAATAAGCAATAGTTTGCGCGCATAAGGATAAATAATTCTTTCTTGCCTGAAATTCATATTCAATCAGCCTTTTTTAAATAAAAACATACCACAGGAATAACTACTTCCGGAAAATTCATCCAAGGCCACCCGTTCCACAAAACGTCCGTCATCATGGACCCCTGAAAACTCTACTAGTTCAAGGCCTGCAAAGTAATCAATAATAGTCTTAGGATCATGTACTCTATGGGCATTAAAACATACCCGCTGTTTACCAACCGGCAGCGCAAAGTAGAGATAGCCTCCCGAAACCAATACCCGCATTAACTCAGCACAAGCCTGCTGTGTACCGTAGGGATTAAGTGCATCCCCATACCGACCCAAGCCAACATGTTCAGCCACATGCGAACAGGAAAGAGAATTAATAGAACTATCCGCAAAAGGCAAGTTAAGAATATCTCCACTACAATTGGTTAAACCCTCTATCCTCACTTCTAACGGACGATAATCCATGAAGGTTACAGGTATTACGGCACTAAGAAGATTAACAAACATACTGGATGAGCCGATATCCACATGATTCGCGGGATTATTAGCTACAATACGCCGCATAATCCAACCATTGCTGTAGAAATAATGCGCATCAACTTTAGTCACCATAGTATGTTCATGTAGTTGCGGCTGGGCATCGAAGAAACACAATGCCTCAGAGCCATGCATACGGGCATAACGCAACCAATCTCTTATATACCGCGGATAAGAGCAAAAACTCCTGATGACCTGAAGAGGATCAAGTATAGGCGTTACTAAACAATAAAACATAATTGCTATTGTTTTCATATTTCTCCAGAAAGTTTTCTAGGGCTTGGCAATCAATTTTTAATTAAATTAATAAAAGGTTTTATTATTTTATAAAATTTAATTAAATTCATTTTTATAAGCAACATCTGAATTAGTGTTTTTGGATTCTTTAATAAAACAAACACACGAATACCTGCGTCTCTAAAACCGCTGTCAAGTAATTCTGGCTTTGAAGTAATTAAAGTCCCCATTTTAGCCGCAAAAATAAATTGCATACCATCGCAGTATGAGCGATCTTTTTTTCTTTCAGCTAACCCCGGTAAATATTTAAGAACAAAAGGGTGATAAAAAATTTTATATACCTCAAAAAAAAGCTTGGGATCAAAGGTGAATTTCATATAATCTTCATCACAGCTGGCTAACGGCTGAGAAACAACGCATAATTTCGGATGCTTACTAGCATGTATAACCGAAAATGCCAGGTCAATAAAAAAGAATCCGTTTTTCATAAACGGCTCCAACTCCTTCAACTGCTGAGCATTCAAGCTTATCTTTCGCAAAACATAAGTGCTAATTTTCGGGCTTATTGAAAGAAGTTCTATTATGATTTTCGGCCTAGTAATTATTTCATACTTATTTAAAAAATTAAAAGCTTTAATCTTCGCCCCTATAGGCTGCTCAAAAGAAAAAATCAGCACATCCGGATTGTTTTCCCGCAAGCCTTGTAAAATCATTGATAGTGCACTCGGCAGCGGGATATCATCATCAGCGAAAAACCAAACATAATCTGCTTGTGCTTTTTCATAAAGAAATCTACAATTGGCATCAAATCCTAAATTTTTTGGCTGCCTAAAATAATTGATTTTACTATCCGCTGAAGCTACCGACATCATTAAATTATAGGTGTCATCAATTGAAGCATTATCGCTAACTAAAACCTCTATTTGATCAACCAGATTAGCTAGAACAATCTGATTCTCCAATATTTTCAAAAGACGTTTGAGTTTATCTGCACGATTATAGGTAGGAATAGCAATTGACAATAAAAGTTTCATAGCCCCCCTGCTGATTTTAATTTCAAAAAGTTGTTAACGCTATTTCTTTCTGCATTATTTATACCAAATTTATAAACTCCAAACATCCAAAAAATAATATATAAACCAGTAAGCATGAATAAATTTATCCAGGAAAGCGCTAAGTCATACTGCCGTATACCAATAGTCAATATTGCTATAGGAATACTGGCAATTAATGTAGGCTTATAAACCTCTCGCCATAATTGGTCAAATTTGATCCTGAGAGATTGCATGCTTCGGGACAAAAGAAACATTAAAATAGGCAAGGAAGCTAAAACCAAAGAAACCGCGACCCATTGAAAACCAAACACCTTTCCTAAAAATAACGCTAGTAATACATTTGATATCCCCGCTATGATCGATACACTAGACCAATAGCGAATATTTGCAAAAACAACAATCATTGTGCCATTCACATGATTAAGCACTGCGATAATTGCAAAAATAGCAAAAAATATGGTCATAAAATCCCCTGCGTATTGCTGCGGATTAATCCAGACAGAAACCAATAATCTATTCATGCTTATGACTCCCAAAGCAAGGGGCACAACCAATAACATCGAGTAGCGCAACAACCTGAAATAGGCACTTTGTAAGGCAGGAAAATTCTTTCTAGCGAACAATTCATTTGCCGCGGGAGAAGCATTTTCAGATAGTTTAAGAATTGCTTGAAATAATAAAAATATCGGCATTTTAGTCGTATAATAAACTGATGCTGTCGCTGCACCGTATAAATAACCCACTATCATATTGTCCGTCCCGTATAAAAATAGAACAGCAACATTTACCCCCCAATATTTTCTACCAAAAGAAAACATATCCTTAAATAATGCCCGATCTTTTATGCCCCAGCCAAATTTATAAACAGGAAATAATTTCTTAAAATATATAGAACTTAAACTCGAAATTATTAATTCAGCTAATATGTTTGCCAATATCAAACCAACAAGCCCTGCCTTCATAAAAACAAGAATTAATGAAAGAATTAAACGGCTTGTATTGCCTAAAATGGCGATAAAATTTGAAGCCGCCATATTTTGTGTAGCATGTAAATTATAATTGTAAATTACAAGTGGCGTGCGAATAATTATCCATAGACCGTATAAGTAACAAGATAATCGAGCCTGAGCCAGGATAACATCATCAACAAGTAAAAATTCATTAACAAAAAAACTAAAAATAATAATTAGCAAACCAAATATTAAGTTAGTAAACAGATAAAATGTTCGGCCTATATTAAAAGTTTGTACAAACCTGGCACCGCTATCATCAAAACCAAAAGCTTGCGCTAAATACCTGCCTAATGCTGCACCGAATCCTAAATCCAAAAGAATGCCATAGCCTATAACCTGCATTAGAATAGCATAAGCTCCCAGCGTCTCTCTACCGGCTATTTTTAATATTAAAGGCGCTAGTACTGCCTGCAATACTATCTGCAAGCCGTACTGCAAAAAACTCATTCCTGTACCCTTGGCAGCTTTATTAACTCTACTCATCTCGATACCTATTAACCCTTAAAATATATCTTTTTATAAAGTTTTTTACTTTAGGTTGTTGCGCAAAACCATATACTCTGTTCTTAATTTTTTGAAATAGATTGTAAATGGGAATTTTTAATCTCAGTGGAATAATCCCATAGAAAATAGAAGACATTTTTAAAACTACCCAAAGAAAACCCGGCACAAGAAAGAATCGGCGGCGACAAAAACGACAATACATCGTAAGCATAAAATTAAATTTTGTTAATAAAAATAAATTACCATACTCTACACTTTTCCTGCAATAAGGGCATTTTACACAAAGGCTAAACGTACCTTCTTTATTCATTTTCAATTTATGAGCAACAGCATAAGCCCTATACCTACGATAAGTATCGTGAACTTCAAATTCTAGTTTTCTAAACTCTTTATCACTCATTGTTTTAGTCATATTGATAGGTTCACTATCAAGGCGGCTTGAAATAAAATCAATCCTGTCTTTAATTATTCCTCTTTCAAGGCAGCTCTTGTAAAGATGAGTGCCTGGGTATGGCATAATAAAAGCCAGCTGAATCCCCGCTTCAATATGCTGTTTCCAATAATCGAGTGTTTCGCGAGCAGTTTGTGCTGTTTCTACAACATCACCAAAAATAAAATTTGCCTGTATACTTATATCATTTTTTAAGGTCAGGTAAATGGCTCGATCGATAGCTTGTGGAGTTATGTGCTTTTTCATGCTTTTAAGAATAACGGGGCTATAACTTTCAAACCCGTAGCTAACCAAATAACAGCCTGAATCTTTCATGGCCCTAAGCATTTCATCGCTTACTTTATCAACCCGCATCTGGCAACTCCATTTACACTCCCATGAAAGATTTGAAGCCAGTTCTTTAAAACGCTTACAGAACTCATTTACCCATTGCTGATTGTTTGAAAAGAGTTCATCGTAAATAGCAATGGTATTTATTTTATAACGTTTTACCGCAAGCGTGAGTTCTTGTATCACTGATTCAACAGACCGCTGCCTGTATTTATTGCCTAGGGGGTGAAAACAAAAAGTGCACAAAAAAGGACATGAACGGCTACATATAATAGGATAAACCCTCGGATAATCATATAAATCATAAAAATATTGGTCCGTCGGGCGCAAATGATCAAGATATTTCTCAAATTCAAAACCCTCTAAATCCGGCAAGGGGATGTTATCCAAATCCATAATAGGAGTTTGAGCCTTATTGCAAACGAATCTATTATCTTTACTGCGATAGCCAATACCTGCTATATTGCTGATATCCGCCTTATTTTCCAAACAATCAAGAAGAGCAAGAATCGTTTTTTCCCCTTCTCCAATAACGACATAATCCGGTTTTAATTCATTAAATATAAGCTCTGGCTCGCTTGAAATCACTCCCCCCCCTAAAATTATTCCTGTGTTTTTGTCTCTCTTGCGTACGGCATCAACAATAATCTTAACCTGGCGGTAAAAATGCGAAATACTTCCTGTGCAAACAAAATCGTATTTTCCGTTTAAACTAAAAAATTTATCTAACAAATCTTCAATAGGTTCGGCAAAATGATTATGATTAAGACAGGTGACTTCATGCCCTGCTTGTTTTAAAACAGCTGAAATATATGCCAAGCCCAAAGGAAATAAATACTGGTAATTAATACGATCGCTTGTAATGCCTCTGGGGGCTATAAGTAAAATATTCATTCTAGTATAATATCCCTATCTATTTACTTGGCTAATCTTGTTTTCTATAGATTTTAAGTTCATCTAATAGATTCGCCAGTCGTTTTTCCATTGGATGATCAAGGAGAGTGCGTGCTTGCCCCTTTTGGGCAATAGCTTCACGCTCATAATCATGTTTTAAGTAATAATTGACTTTCTCTAACAAATCCTCAGGGGAAACAAATATTGCAATTTCTTCTCCGATTAAATATATTCTCTCCAGACCTTCAACATTAAAAGAAAGCTGAAATCCTCCGCATGCATTAATTTCATAAAATCTACCTTTAACCATCTCCCATATTTTCATGTCAGGACGAGTCAAAGCATGCATTGTCTGACGCCAGACTCGAAGAGTATTTTTAAGTGGCCGGGATAAAGTTGTTAAATAACGAATATCCCATGAAACACAATTTGACAAATTCAAATTAATGCGGCTTTGGTTAAAAATATTGATCATTTCATTAAAGTTGACCATACCTAAAGGCCATCCCCTGCCCCAAACACTTACATTAATCCCAGATCTCCTGAGATGATTGATCAACCATTCACGATAAGGATGATATTGCCCCAGAAATGTCACATCATACTTCTTCGGAAGATTCATTTTTCGATAAACATCCGTATTACAAGCAAATGGTGAATAAATCACATTTGTAAATCCGGCTTCTCTAAATTTGCGCAAACCATTGATATCTGCTGTATTAACAAATTTAAAGTGTCTAGCCCAAAAACGCGAATATTTAATTCGCCATGTATCATCAAACAAATAGCCAAGTGTAATCGTATATTTGCCAATCTCATCTACAATTTCTGGAATAAATTGATCTGTATGAGGGACAAAAAATACTAGTTCCGGTTTTTCGCACCGCACGGTCTCAAGCAACTTCCGATTCATACCTTCGCGGCCAAGCACCCGCATATGCGCCATAAAATCAAAAGGAATGACTATAAATCCCATTTTTTCCAGAGGCTTTAGAAAATTGTAGTATTCGTAAGAGTCACACAAATTTAGTGGAGCAGCGGCAAGGATTATTTTCCTCATAATGTTTTACCAATGAATTTTTCAAAAACCTCGGCAAGGCGATCCAAGTTTTTTTTAGCTTCAAAAGGGTGCAACCCAAGATAGAACCCCCGATCATGTATAGCATCAGCACCAGGCAAATCTCCCTCCTGTAATTCAGGATACAGTTTGCAAACTGGCTGCCGCGCTAGATTACCAGCCACAATTGGACGCGTTTCAACTCCCTGTTTTTCCAAATACGCCAAAAAATCCTCCTTTTTAAAAGGGCATTCGGGAGTAAGCATTATTGGTAAGGCAAACCAGGAACATTCTGCATCCGGTAAAACTTCCATTAATCGCATTATGCTCGAATGCCGATTAAGATATTTCTTGAAATAAGAAGCATTTTGGAGACGTTGAGCGTTAAAAGCAGGTAATCTTTTTAGTTGTTCAATGCCAAAACCAGCCTGAAGTTCAGTCGGCCTAACATTAAATCCCCAATTTAAAAACATATACCTAGGATCAAGACCTTCTGTAAATTCAGGCTTAGCATATTTTGCGTTACGCGCCCAACCATGAGCACGCAATAAACGAAACAAATCGGATAACGATTGATCTTGGCATATAATCATTCCCCCTTCCATCGTGGTAATATGATGAGAAAAAAAGAACGAGAAACTGCCCGCTAATCCGAAAGTACCTACAGCTTTACCCTTAAATTTAGCTCCAAGCGCTTCACAACAATCTTCAATTAAAATTAAGTTGTGTTTCTGACAAATAGTCAAAACGCGATCCATGTCGCAAGGATTACCCATCAGATGCACAAGAGACACTGCGCGCGTCTTTGGCCCAATTTTAGCTTCCAAATCATTCAAATCCATATTTAAAGTATTTGGATCCGTATCTACAAATCGTACTTTTAATCCTGCCATCATTGACGACCATAGCTGTGTAGGCCAAGTAACTGATGGAACCATAATTTCATCCCCCTGATTAAGAAATTTTTTCTGCGGGTTTATTAACGCAAATGCCATTAATAGATCGGCAGAAGATCCGCTATTAACCATTATCGCTTCTGGAGCCCCGGCAACAAACGCGAACTGCTTTTCAAATTCGTTAGTTTTTTCCCACATCGTCGTCCTAAAAGAACATAATGAATCTACTGCAGCCAAAATTTCTTCTGTATCATAAGTAGCCATACTCAAAGGATACCAGTATTTCTGAGGTTTATAACTATTAATCCGCGATGCTTCTTCCAGCAAAGCCTGAATGGGCTTGCGTAATTGATAGGTATATTCTAAATTCATAAATAGCTTCTCCCTTATCTGGGGTAACGTTCCTCAAAATCATCCACAACTGATTGTATACCTACCGCTAAATCAATTTTATGTTTCCAACCTAGCGCATGCAGTCGACTGACATCCAGTAATTTCAATGGCATCCCATCAGGTTTTGTCAGGTCCCAATTCAGCTTACCATTATATCCAATAATTCTGGCTATGTTTTGAGCTAATTCGCGTATAGTTAAATCTTGGCCGGAACCAACATTTATGATCTCTGGCAAATCATAATATTTCATTAAAAACAAACATGCATCCGCCAAATCATCTACATGCAATAGTTCTCTACGAGCATTACCTGTGCCCCACAGAGTAACTATTGGAGCATTATTTCTCTTAGCTTCAATAAAACGCCGGACCAATGCAGATACTACATGCGAACGCTCAAATTCAAAATGATCACCCTGCCCATATACATTGCAAGGCATCGGACAAATAACCTCCATACCAAATTGCTGTCGTAGCGCCTGGGCCAAACGAATACCCGCAATTTTGGCAATTGCATAGGATTCGTTTGTGGGCTCTAACTGACCACTCATAAAGTAATTTTCACGCATAGGTTGTGGTGATTCACGAGGATATATGCATGAACTCCCCAAAAAAATAGTCTTTTTGACTTGAAAATGCTGACATGCAAGCAAAATATTATTTTGGATTTCAAGATTTTCTACTAAAAAATCCACAGGCGCAGCCATATTGGCGGAAATCCCACCCACTTTTGCCGCAGCAATAATTACATACTCAGGACTTTCTGCCTCAAAAAAACGCCAAACTAATTTGCGAGACATTAAATCCAGCTCTGAACGCTTCCGGAGAAGAAGCTTATTAAATCCATTTTTCCTAAAACACCGCACCAAAGCTTTACCCACAAGTCCCCCGTGGCCTGCAATATAAATTTTTGAATTAGATTTCAGATTAATCATTTTTATTTTATCTCTTTCCGTTGCCAAGAGTTTCTACAGGCATACGCTCGTGAGACCTGCTGTCCAAGAAAAGTTCCAAATCCCAATCCAATGGCAATCCATAATCCTATCCCAGCTAGCAATCGAGCTAACACCCCAGGACGCCTTAGCGCTGTCATAAAGTGTCTCATATGTAAAACTTCTACCAAATGTTCCCGCGCCTCACTTGTTCTTCTTTTTGCCAATAAGTTTTGCGCACAAATCACATGATCAGCTGCACGATACATCTCATAAAAAGCCAATGATTGAGCATACACAACTTTCATTTCATTTGAATCGTTCAAATGTGCATCTATGGCCCGATAAAAATCCGGTAATTCCGTGCGATTTTTAGCAATAACCGCGCTTCCCTGAAATTCGCCAATACGATATTTATGCAACGGCTCATCAATAATACCAATCTCCCCCCATTGACGTGCCATCCGTAAATATAGGTCAATATCAGAAGCAGATCCAAACATCTGAAATCGAAAATTGCCAACTTTTTCAATCACCGGCTTCCTTGTCATCATTGTCGGCACATAAGTAAATGTGTGATATTTTAAAACCGCGTTAAAAAATTCTGAAAACTCAAAAAAATCTCTTCCTCTCAGTTCCCGAGGTAAGCGTAAATCCCCCATCCGGATAGGGCAATCTTGTTCATCAATAGTTTGTGTCATCGTAAACACGGCACTTGATTTAGGATGCACCTGTAAAAATTCAGCCTGCCTCCGCAACATAGTAGAAGTATAAATATCGTCGGCATGGTAAAGAGCTATTAGCGGCCCCTGGGCAAGCGAGAGTATATAGTTCCAATTACTTTCTCCAAATGCCTCTATTTGAGAATTGGAATAATAGCGTACTCCCTGACCAGCATAATTATGAACAATCTTAGCTGTTTCATCAGTAGAACCATTATCAGAAACAATAATCTCAAAATTAGCATAATCCTGAGCCAGGATTGAATCTAAAGTACGTGCAATAGTTCGTGCGCCGTTACGAACAGGCACGCAAACAGTCACTTTTGGTAAAGCTGACATCCTTTTTCTTATCTCCTAGAATTTTTCTTAAAAAAAATGTCGAATTGTCCCCATATATAATTCAACATTTTTTTAGTAAGCCCCGGATAAACCCCAATCCAAAATAAATTATTCATAACTAAATCAGTATTCTTTAATTTACCAACAACCTTCATTTTAACCCCTGCATAAGCAGGTTGTTTCGTAAGATTACCCCCAAATAACATACGTGTTGCTATTTTACTATCCTCTAAATGATTTACAATATCATTCCTGCTAAAAGGCGCATTTTCTTTTACTAGAATTGAAAATCCAAACCAGCTAGGATCAGAATTTTTGGTTGCCTGTGGCAATAACAGGTATTTTTCGAACTTTTTCAAACTTTTATGCAGAAAAGCAAAGTTGTCTTTGCGCTTTTCAATAAACCCTTTAAGTTTTTTTAACTGCGCCACGCCGATAGCTGCCTGCATATCCGTAACTTTCAGATTATAACCAATATGAGAATAAACATATTTATGGTCATAGCCATAAGGCAGTTTTCCATGTTGCTGAGTAAAACGTTTATTACAACTATTATCCTCTCCGGGGCCACACCAACAATCTCGCCCCCAATCGCGCAAAGAAAGCAACGCTCTTCTTAAAACCAGATCGCTTGTCAAAACAGCCCCACCCTCTCCCATAGTCATATGATGTGCTGGATAGAAACTCAAAGTTGCAATATGCCCATAGGTTCCGGTAAACCGATCTTTATATTTAGACCCTAAAGCATCACAATTATCTTCAATTATGAATAAATCATGTTTTTTTGCTATTTTTAATACAGCCTCAAGATTAAAGGGATTGCCCAATGTATGCGCAACAAAAATCGCTTTTGTCTTTTTTGAAATTGCCTTTTTAATTTTCACTGGATCAATATTATAAGTGGCCAGTTCAATATCAATAATTACTGGTACTAAATTATTCTGTAATATCGGATTTAAGGTTGTAGGGAATCCGCAAGCAGTAGTAATAACTTCATCTCCTGGTTTTAAGCGTTTTTTCTTTAATAACGGAGAGGTTAAAGCACTTACTGCCAAAAGATTTGCCGAAGACCCTGAATTTGTTAAAAGACAATATTTAACTCCCAAGAAATCAGCGAGATCATTTTCGAATTTATCCGCGAACCTGCCAGCAGTAAGCCAAAAATCCAAAGAAGCATCAACTAAACTAACCAGTTCTTTTTCATCAAACACCCGCCCGGCATAAGGCAACTTAGATTTTCCCGGCATAAAAGAAGCGGACTTTCCCGCCTTATGATATTCCTTTACTTTTTTTAGAATCTGCTTACGTAGGTTTTCCCTTTTTTTCATAATTATTCTTTCCTAACCCGGCAAGCGTTAATATATTTATCTTTTATAACACTATCCACATCAAGAGAATTTAAATTATCCTTATACCACTCATACAGCTGCTGTATCGACTTTTCAATAGGAGTAAACTTGAAATCTTTTAATTCTTCCATCAATCGTGTATTATCCGCGGTATATTCATTATTCAATCCAGGATTACATACAATTACTTCTGTAGGGTTTTTAGATATTTCATTGATCTTATCCGCAATCGAAACTAAATCAACTGGTTTTCCCGTCGCGATATTATAGGCTTTATACTTAGCATCATTATTGATAAAATGCTCTATTATCCTGACTAAATCATTCACATATAAAAATTCAAAATTAACATTCTGGCGAATAGTAATGGGAAGCCCCAGCAGATTTTTTAATATTGAGTTTGAAATAAACCTGAACTCATAGTCTTCATATTTTCCAAAATTGGCAAAAAGGCGTAAATTTACAATCGGCTTCTTTGTCTCCATTATAAATTTATTACAAACATATTTTGAAAACCCATAATCATCCTCTGGCACAAAGGTATCAAAAAAATCTTCTGTCATCTTGGGGGTATAATTACGCCGGTCAAACTCAGCACCACTACCCAAATGAATCATTTTTTTTACATGTTTAAGGCATCGGGCAAGGTTAAAAAACATCCGCACATTCTTGTAAAAAATATCACTGCCGATGCTGTTATACCCTTCTTTACGCGAACCTCCCCGGTTAGCCGAATGAACAATCACATCTATTTTATGCGAGATTACATATTCCTCTACTTTCGCCGGGTCCAATAATTCCAGGTCCCGGTGATAAGGGCAGAACAATTCATAATTTCCCTGCTGCTTAAGATATTCCGTAAGATTCCTGCCGACAAAACCGCCTGCCCCGGTAATAAAAATTCGCGCCTTTTCTGAATTCTTGATATTTTTACCCATATACTTTGCCTAATCCTCGCAGGGAGCAACAATCATATTCGATAAAAACTCCTCGCGGTCTAAAAACGGGAACATATCTTCCAACGGCTTTGAAACCATAGTTCCATCTGCTTTTTTCGCGGATGCGACGGTTGGAATTATTAACTGATCAGGAGGGCAGATCACCTCACATAGAACAGGGCCGTTATATTCTAAGACTTCATCTATCTGCTTTGCTATTTTTTTATTATCGCTGATTTTTACATATTTGATTCCGTAAGCATCAGCAATTTTTTTAGTATCCGGAAAAGATACCCCTGATTTACTGCTTTCCCCGATTAATCTATTATTAAAATATTTGCTTTGCGTAAAACGTATTGACAAATATCCGTCATTGTTTAAAACAAAAATCTTAAGCGGCATTTTATAATGCACAACCGATTGAAGTTCCTGTATATTCTGCTGAAAAGAACCATCGCCTGTAAGGCATATTACTCTTTTACCTTTTATTGCCGCGCTTACGCCGATACCCGCCGGCAGGCTAAATCCCATAGTAGCAAACCCGCCGGAGGTAATATAGCGCATACCTTTTTTAATCTTTACCCCCTGAGACCCAGCATAGAAAGCAGACCCGGCATCAGTAACGACCACATCTTTTGAGTTAAGCTTTTTGGAAAGCTCATCAATAAGCGTATAAATATTTATTTCACCTTTTAACTTTTTATACTCCGGCAAACAAACCGGATATTTATTCCGCCAGCCGATACAAGTCTTAAGCCAGGTTTTATCAAAAGATATCTTTTGGCTATTTAGCTTTTCAGCAATCGCGTCAATAAACAATTTCGCATCAGCGGAGATAAGCAAATCAATATCTATAGTTTTTTTCTTGTGTGATGAAATATCAATATCAACTACGACTTTTTTAGCTTCTCTGGCAAATTCATCATACTCATAACCGATTTCCGCTACCGGCAGGCTTGTTCCAATAATTATTAAAAGGTCTGAATTCTGAGTTGCGAGATTTCCCGCCCTGTCACCTTTTATTCCGATTCTACCTACATATTGAGGATGGCGGCTATCAATTATATCCGCACCAAGATACGTGGTTACAACCGGTATTTTATAATCTACTGCCAGTTTTAAAAGTGAGTCAATGGCGCCGGATATCCTTACCCCTTGCCCCGCCATAATCACCGGTCTTTCAGCTGACTGAATATATTTATTTAACTTTTCCATCGTTTTAGCGCCAATTTTATTTTGCTTAGACTTTGGAGGGTTAAAACCCTTTAATTTTTCTTTATCGATCATTGCCCCTTGAACATCAAGAGGAATATCTATCCAGACAGGTCCCGGTCTTCCTTTTTTTGCCAGATAAACAGCTTTTTCTAAATGGTACTTAATATCCTCCGGCTTATCCACAAATGCCGTATATTTAGTTATTGATTCAACTATAGGTACAATATTTATTTCCTGCACTCCAATTTGCCGCAACCCGGGAATTTTAGCTTTTAAAACTGTTTCGCGTCTTTTAACCTGCCCGGATATAAACAAACAAGGTACAGAATCCAGCCAGGCTCCGGCTAATCCGGTTAAAGCATTTGTCGCCCCGGGTCCGGTGGTAAAATACCCCACGCCGAAATGACCGGTTGTCCTGGCATAGGTTTCAATTGCCATTGAAACCGCCTGCTCATGATGCAAACAAAAAACATTCAGGTTCCGATTACACGCAAGCCCGTCTGTAAGATGCATTATCCCTCCGCCTGAGAGCATAAAAACATCTTTTACTCCATATTTATAGATAAAATCCGCGATATAATCACTTACCCTTATTTTCATACCACCCTCTCTTAATTTAACTGGAAATGCTTTTCATTGCTTTTTCGATCCTTTTAATTCCTTCTTTTATCTGCTCAATTCCAGTAGCATAAGTTAAGCGGACATACCCCTGCCCGAATTTACCAAAATTTGTTCCGGGCAGTAAAGCGACTCTTGCTTTTTCAAGCATAAAATCAGCAAACTCCTCACTGGTCATTGCCGTCTGCTTAATATTTACAAATAAATAAAAAGCTCCCTCGCTTTTCAAACAACTCAATTTTGGAATTGAATTTAATCCTTCTACCAGCAAATCACGCCGCTGTTTATATATCTCTATCATTTTTCTGATTTCTGTCTGGTCATCATTTATCGCAGCTATCCCTGCTCTTTGGATAAACGGAGGCACACATGAACATAAGGTCTGAACTAATAATCCCATTTTTTCAATAACTTCTTTAGGCCCGATCGTAACACCCAAGCGCCAGCCCGTCATGGCAAATGCCTTGCTGAACCCATTGAGTAATATTGTGTTTTCAAGGCAATGGTCATTTGACGATGGGCTGTGGAATTTTCCCCCGTCATACATCATCCGCGAATAAATTTCATCACTCAGCAAATATACCCCATTATCGGCTGCTATTTTAGACACCTCATCAATTTCTTCCGCATTCATAACCGCGCCGGTTGGATTGCTGGGAGAATTAATAATTATCAATCTTGTCTTCGGGGTGATTGCTTTGCGGATATCATCCGGGTTCATCCTGAACCGATTCTCCTCTTTTAAGGGCACACAAACCGGCACCGTATCGCAAAATTTAATAACCGAATAATAAGTCGGAAATCCGGGATCAGGCAGGATAATCTCCTCTCCCTGATTAACCAGGCATTTTATAACCAGATAAATTATTATATTAGCGCCGGGTGTAATCAAAACCTGGTCGATCGAAGGCATAAAACCCCGGGAAGATTTGGTGGCCTCTGCCGCGGCTACCCGCATATCATACAATCCCATAGAGCTGGTATAATGTGTTTCCCCGGCCTTCATGGATGAGTATGCCGCTTCTATAATATGCTTCGGCGTAGCAAAATCAGGGTCCCCGATTTCAAAATGGATAATATTTTCACCCTGCTGTTCCAACTTTTGCGCTTTCTCCAAGAGCTTAAACATCGGCTGACCTTCGATGCGATGCGCTGCTTGAGAAAGTAATTTTTTATGTTTCATCACCCATCACCTCCGGTTACATAATAAGTTGATTGATTATTTTTTATTATGTAAGTTGCTATACCAGGATATGGTACGTTTGATTCCCTCATCCAGTGTACACATCGGTTTCCATCCTAAAACCCGTCTTGCTTTCTGCGATGCAAGATATTGGTGTTTAATTTCATATTTTGCCGTATTAAGTATTTGATAATCAGGCTTTTTACCGGCTATTTTATAAATTTTTTCGACTAAATCCAAAACGGATATGGGGTTTTCATCGCTGAAATTAAATGCCTCTCCGGCAAGTTTCCGCTTTTTCATCTTTTGGGCAAGTAAAACATACCCTTTTACAATATCCTCGACATATACATAATCTCTAGTAAATTTTCCGTCACTGCGGATAAGCAGTTTCTTATTTGTAAGCACGCAACGCATCGCATCCGGAACAATCCGCGAAAGGTTTGAATCGCCCGGCCCGAATATATTTCCGCAGCGGGTTACACAAACAGGAACTCCGTATGTATGAAAATATGTGTACGCAAGCAAATCCGCGCAGCTTTTAGAAGCATCATAAGGATGGTCGCCTTTTAAAGGCGCGGTCTCTTTATACGGAAGTTTTTTATGCGCCCCGTAAGCCTTATCGCTGGAGGCCACGACAATAGCCTCGATAAAATCCTTATTCCTTGCCGCTTCCAGGATATTCCAGGTGCCCTGGATATTGGATTTAAAAGTTCTTATTGGATTATTATTTGCCCGACTTACTATTGCTTCAGCTGCAAGATGAAAGATAATCTGTGGTTTATTAGTAGAAATTATCTTAGTAAGAAATTTCAAGTTTGCAACATCTGCTTTGACACCATTAAAATTTTTGCTTTTAGCAATTAAAACAGACCCCTTACGGCTTTTAACTATATCAACCCCAACTACATTAGCCCCCAGCTCAAGCAGTGTATTAGTTAACCAGGAACCTAAGAATCCAATATGTCCAGTAATTAAAACTTTTTTTTGTTCCCAGAATTTTTTATCCATGCCCAGAGTTCTCCCATGTTTTCCAGGGAGCTTTTCCC
>JAKLQT010000210.1 GCA_022013205.1 Candidatus Omnitrophota bacterium
AATCACGCATATTCAACCTCATTAATAACATACGGCCTGATTTCCGGTTTTAAGGCATCCTTGATTACCAAATCAACTTTACGATGAAATAGTTTCTCTAAAAAAAACTTAAGTTCCATATAATTATCAAATAATTTCTGCCCTTTTTTAAACTCTACCAGAATATCAACATCACTTTTTTTATTTTCATCGGACCTCGCATACGAGCCAAAAACACCTAGTCGTTTCACACCATAATTTTTTATTACAGCCGTATTGTCGCGAATAGCTTTTACAATTTCCTTTTTCGTCAACATGCAGCATCCCTCCCATCTTATTTAAAAATCACAACATTAATTATAACATATCATTTCAATAATAAAAGAAGTTTTGTTTAAGTTTCGCGTAAGTTTCTTTAGGTTACTTGAGGTTTCTTAAGATTACTTGAAGTCGCTAAGATCTCCGCCAATCGCCCGCTTTTGCTTTTAAGCCAAGAGCTAGCATGCGTTATGCTATGAGCTATGAGCCAAGCGCGAAGCGCTTTCTGCTTTATGCTTTATGCTACGAGCCATGAGCCAAGAGCTAGCACGCTTTTCATGCTTTGTGGCAGAAGCTAATCTACTTTCTACTTTCTACTTTTACCTTTTTACTTGCAAACTATCACTTAACTCGCAAGATCGCTGGCATCCACTGTCACATACACAGTTTGCCCGTGTTGAAAATCACTTGACGGGTCATAAGTCAAAGTATAATCTGCCGCAGTTCCGGTTATAACCGGAGATACAGTAACTCCGTTTACCTTCATAACAATTGTATTCACATCTACACCTGTTTCATCATCCTTTACATGCACAACAATGTTGCTGCCAAGCGTAATATTAGTTGCGCTTGATGCCGGCACGTGTCCGTCTGTGTATGGAGCAGTTGTATCGGTAATTACGGTAAATGAGTAACTATCCGTGGCCATCGCGTTAGCACAAAATCCAACCGCAGTAAATATAACAGTCAAGATAATAAACACCCCTATGATCGACAACTTTATTATTAATCTTTTCATCCCAATCCCCCTCCCTTTCCATTTGCATTGCTATTTCGCTTTACGCTTTTTCGTTCTTTATCTTTTTCCCGCTTCTAGCTTTATGCTTTATGCTTTATGCTTTATGCTTTATGCTTTATGCTATGAGCTAAGAGCTATGAGCCAAGCGCGAAGCGCTTTCTGCTTTATGCTTTCACTTGTAACTCATAACTAGTAACTATTATTCACATATCGCCCTGCTCAGACTGATCAGCGGCTTTAACATTAACCTTAACATCGCTTTCACTGATTCATTGTTTCTTATCCTGTCAGCAATTGGAGGGCTGTATTTGTAATAGAACTTCACGAATTTTGTGCCCCAGTAATTTGTCAAAAGATATTTATCTCTAAATTCACTGAGTACTCTAACTTCTTTTGCCATTTTTGTCCCAAAAGCTGCTGTTGCTATAAAGCAGCCGCCGCCACCGCCTGATGATCCGGAACCAGGTGTTGGCGTCTCAACACTCTCACTCTCACTCTCAACAGGTGTATAACCGATAGTATATATCGAAAAATGCGTAGTAGGCGCCGAAACAACTTTGGAAGCAGTATCCACCGTTGCTCCGGGAACTTTTTCCCATAAATATGTAGATAAATTGTAATAGTATATGCACAGCCCGTTTTCATCCGTAATTCCCGCGCCCCTTAACTGAGCATCCGTATACGGTATCGTTATCGTGGCAGCGGTTTCAAAGCGAGTACCGCCCGGGCTAAAATCAACAGTATTACCGGCCTTAGTAAAACCTTCAGTGTCTACCTCAGGTGAGGAGATTATTTTCGCGATTGTTACATCAAGGGGAGCATCTATAGAATCCGCGTTTATTAAAACCGAGGTGCCGGCTATGTCGCCGCTGCTGATTAAAACAGTACCGCCGATATTATTTGCTATGTTTTGCGTTACAATCTCATCTGTTACAATAAAAGTATTTCTTAAAAAGCTTATTTCATTTTCGCCTGTGCTGTTATCAGTCCATGTAACATAAAAATGAGTTCCGTTAAAATCTGTAACAAGGTAAGGTTTTATCTGGTCTCCGGCTGTACTAAATTGAGTATATTCTTCAAACTGATAACCTGAGTTAAAAGCTCCGGCCATGTTAATCACTGAACTGCTTCCATTCTGACAACTCCATACCACAAAAGCATCATCATCGTTATTTATGGCAAGCGAATATTCATACAGTGTATCTTCAGTTAAAGCCGTCTGATTGACCTGCGAACTCTGGTCAAACTCATAAATCCCTTGCGCTTGACTATATAAATATTTATAAAATTGTAAGGAGGCTGAACTTCCGCTTAACTCTTTCCATAACACAAAAACATTGCTTCCATCAGTTGAAGCGGCAATATCAGGGCCCTTTCCGTTTGCGGTTCCATTACTAACTATTACATCCATTGAGAAACTCTCTCCCGCGTCAACAGTTGTCGATGACGCTTTATCAAAATATATACTTGATGTACTATTGTCATTTACACCGCGCCAGGCAACAAAAATATCTTTATCAGCGTCAATTTTGATAATCGGGTCAGCACAAAGCTGCGGCCATCTGCCGTCATCAACCCTCAAAGCAATTGGAACAAATTCGTACCAGGCATCACTATAAGCAGCGGTTGTTCTGGTGAAGTTGATTATTGTTTGAGTACCGTTATCATCAAGCCACATAACATAAATCGCGGGCAGCTCCTGAGTAAGAGGGTTACCGTCATCAGTAAGCGAAGACCCTACCGCTATTGTCGGGCGCAGCTGATCAGATAATCCCGAATCATTATAAATCAGGCGGCTGCCGCTAAAAGCTGTATCACCGTTAACAAGATAAGCGATATAGATGTTCCAATCCGCGGATTGGGCCTGCTGCTGCCAGGCAATATATACATTATTATTTTGATCAATATCAATCGCCGGATACCTGTGATCCACACCTGAGGCATCTGGGTTAACTTTTAGAGGAGTCTCGAAACTGTCGCCAAAATCCGTTGAACGTGAAAAGTAAATATTCCATTGCCCCTCAGCCGAAAATTCTTCCCAGGTAATATATACATTTTTTCCATCAGATGAAGTCTGGATGCGGGAATTATCCTGAACTATTTGAGTAAGGCTCGTTGGAGCTGCGCTGCTTGTACTATTCAGTTTTTTGAATTTACCGTAAACAAAATTCTGGGTTTTAAAAGAATATGTACTTGCCTGCATGCTGTTTCCCTGCAAATCATCAGCATTTATCACTACCTCAACCGTTTGTTTATAATCAAAATACTCTACAGGGTCGTACACAACAACATATTCAAGACTGCTTTTCTCAATGATCTCAACAGAGTATTGCACAGAGGCCCCAACACTATTAAGATATGTTTGGGCAGCTCCGTTGTCTACAATATCAATACCGTTTACGCTCAAATCTATTGTATTGCCATTAACACCGGATACATTATCAATAATACTGAATTTGATATTCGTAGTTCTGGGGACGTTATTTTCTCCGGAAGCAGGAAGGCAATTACTTATGGCCGGAGCCGAATCATCACTTATTACAGTAAATGAGTAGCTGTCAGTAGCCATCGAATTTACGGCAAAAGCGTTGACGTTCGCGCTTAAAAGCAGCATAAATGCTGCTGCAAGCTTACTTACGATTTGATTTAATTTTTTGTTTTCTTTTTTCATCTTCGGTAACCCAACTGCCTTACTAGTCAATGGTCAATGGTCAATAGTCTTTAATTTACTATCAGCCATTAGCTATCAGCTAATGTAGGCTTGCGGCTTTGCTTCCGCCAGGCTTTCTGGCGGAAAGGTTTTCACCTGTCCCCTGGTTTCCCAGGGTTTGCCTTTATCGTGATTATTTAATGCTTTTCAAAGGTCAATTTCTTACTTCCTTTTATTTAGAAGCAATCCCCATGCCATATCGTCCCTTTTCCTTAAAATTTACTATTTTGCAACTTATTACTAATAAACACGTTATGTTTGCTGACTTTTATCAAGTTTTTAACAATAGTGGGAAAAGCCGAATTTTTAAGAAATTTTTTTCCAAACCTGCTTCTTTTTTCTTCCAGTTTTGCAACCACAAAGCATCTTCTTTTTCCTAACTAGTGAATTACCTAAGAGATTGGTGATTTGACCTGGACCTTGCATGCTGCAGCCTAAGTCCTGCAGCATGTATATTTTTTTCTGCCAGCCACGCCTGCCCTCCAACGCATTATGGAGGGGGTGTGGGGCATCGTAACCGCTTACCTTTTTGCTTTCGCCCTTTTACTTTTAACTTTTTACTTCTTGCTTTTTCACTCATAACTCATCACTCGTAACTAATAACTTCCTTTGCGCCCTTCAGCTTTTCACTCATAACTCATCGGCTAAAGAATTAGAACGCATACCCCGGCGTGATCTTAAAAAAATTATTGACCGCATCCGGTTACTTGCTAATAATCCAAGGCCGTCAGGGTGTCAAAAACTTTCTCAATCTGAGTTATACAGGATAAGACAAGGTGATTATAGGATAGTATATGAAATGAAGCTCACCCGGGCTAAAGCCCGGGGTTTCCGAGCGGAATCCCGCAGACTTACTTTCAACCCCGGCTTAAAAGCCGGGGTTTTCAAAGCATGCGGGATAAAGGATAAAGAGCTTATAATCCATGTGATTAAAGTCGGAAATAGAAGAGAGATTTATCGTTCAACCTAATACTTCCTGCTTTTCATCTATAAAAATGCCTTTAGCTTCTTTTCTAAATCCTTTCTGTCTACAATAAGAAAGACTGCGATTTTTCTGCCGTCTATATGGTAAACAACGCGAAAGTCACTAACTCTTAAACGATAAAGGGAAATTTTCGCCCCTTTAAGTTTTTTGATCGTATCGCCTCTGGGAAATGGTGATGCCTCTAATCCTTTTACTGCCTGAAGAATCTTATATTTTGTCTTTGTGTCCAGGGTATTAAGATCTTTCTCGGCAGCTTTAGTAAAGACAACTTTAAATTCGTCCAAGGTCCCTCTCTGTTTTTTTGATAAGCTCATCGATATCTACTGTCTCCCCATCCAAATATTCCTTATAGGCATTTTTGAGTTTCTTTTTAAATTCCGGATGGTTGAGAAGAATATAATCCTCAATATCATTTTCCGCAAGATGATGAATAACAGCATAGGGTTTGCCCCTTAAAGTAACAATAACATCACCCCCGGTTTCCGCATAATGAAGAGTGCTTGATGTTTTATTTTTAAGTTCTCTTACGTTAACAAATTTCATATTAACCGCCTCCTTTCGTGGCTACTTTTGTAGCTACTTTAAATATAGCATGTTAAAGAAGACTTGTCAATGGGTGACCCCAGCCACTTTTTTTGCTTTAATCAGTGTAATCTGCGTAATCTGTGGATTTAATCGCTCCTTTCACAAAGATCAATTATATCTGTTGCAAAAGTAACAGCCTTTTGCCAAACCTCTAATTTTTCAAATCCAAACTTATCATCTTCCATATTATATTAACTTTTTTTATTTAGCTTTATTATTTGCTTTTGTTTAGCTTTTGCTTTGCTTTTGCTAAGAGCCATCAGCTACGAGCTATCAGCTAGCATGCTTTTCATGCTACGAGCTTAAGCGTCTTTTACTTTTTCAGCTTTCACTCGTCACTCATAACTCATCACTCGTAACTAATTTCGTTTCTTTTTACTTTTACCTTTTTACTTCTTACTTAAAATTACGTCCCTCGTCCTTCGGCTTTTAATTTTATCACTTGTAACTCATCACTCGTAACTTATAACTTTTTTTGCGTCCCTCGTCCCTCGTCCTTCGGGCTTCAATCTTTTTCTCGCTACTCGCTTCTTTTACTATATAAGAACCATCAGCTATAAACTCGTTAGACTTTTAGATTAGAATAATTGAGACGCGGAAATTCTAAAAATATTTTTCTTCTGCGCAAGCGCGACACCTTCTTCACGGCAAACTTGAACCAAGGGGATACCGCCAAGGGCGAAGGAAATATCATGATGATGCCCGGCGACAACACTATCCGAATATTTTGCTTCCAATAGGCACCAGGGCTTATTTTCTTTTAAAATCAGAAAATCAGTTTCCTGTTTTTCTTTATTTCTCACATAAAATAACGAATATTTTTCTCCGGAAACCTCCATCCAGAAATGGATTAAAGTTTGAATTTCACAAGCAACATAATTCTCAAATCTTTTAGCCTGATCCTTTATCCTTGTCCAATCATAGAGATATATCTTGGAAGCTTTAAGAAGAGAGCGTTTAATATTCTTTGAGTAAGGGCTTATCTTAAACGCAAGATAGAAATCAGCTAACCTTTTAAGATAATTTTTTATTGTTGGTACGCTCAACTCCAAATGTGAAGCCAATGATTGTTGAGATACAGGGCTTCCAACCATTTCAGGCAAAAGACGATATAAATCATAAAGATACTCTTTATCAATAATTCTTGTCATTGAGCCAATATCTTCGTTAATAACCCTATCTAAATAATCCTCCGACCATTTGCGGTGAAATTTCTTAGACTGGCGCAAAAACGGTTCAGGAAATCCTCCGTATTCAAGCAGTGAAGAGAGATATTCTTTTCCTCCACCCCTGTGGTCTAATCTTTGCTTGATGAAATCAGAAGCATTTTTTGGGTTATCTTTCGCCAATCTTTTCGCGTTTTTCAGTTCTCCCAGACAAAGCGGAAATAAATGAAAAGTAAAATATCTGCCGGAAAGGCTGTCTCCTGCCATTCTGGATATATTGAATTTTGCTGAACCTGTAACAATAAAACGATAATCCTGCTCCGTCTGGTCGTAAATACCTTTTAAAATATTTTTCCATTTAGGCATCTTATGAATTTCATCAAAACAAACCCATGATTTATTTTTTGAAAGGTTCGCGTCCTGCGTAAAAAAAAGCTCGTTTTCTTTATAGCGGTTTCTGACAGAGCGCGAATCCCAAAGGTAATAAAGCCTCTCTACCCTTTCTTTTTTAAGTTTTAATTTAGCCAAGGTAGTTTTTCCGGATTGCCTGGGCCCGGTGATAAAACGCATCTGCCTGCCCCAATCATTGGAAAAAGCTATGTGAAAAAGAGTTCTTTCAATCATGCGGTTATTCTATGATAAATATTTAAAAAAGTCAAGCTATTTTAAACATATATTTAAAATAGTCAAGAATCATCAGCCACGCCTGTCCGCCGTGCTTTGTGGCGGAAGCTAAGCGCTTTACGCTTTATGCTATGAGCTAAGAGCCATGAGCTATTATGCTTTATTGATAACTGCTACAAATAATGTACCAAAAATTGCTTCACTTGATCATGATTACCGGCTAATACCGCAATACATTTTTGCCCTACTTTTCCTCTTTTCAATCCTGTTTATGCGCTAATAACGCCTTCTTCAGTCAAAAGCCATTTCCATAGAGGTATAGTTTTTACCACAAACCCGTTCAGCTTTTCTTCCCCTTCAGCGTCCTCAGTAATTATCATCGCCTTGTTAATCTTAAGCTCTTTCATCGCTTTCTGAAGACTGCGTAGTTCTCGCTTCTTTGTTTTTTCATCTCTCATATTCCAACAAACCTGAATCAAGCTTCTTACCTCTAATCTGTCCTTAATAACAAAATCAACCTCATGGTGCTGGGCATCTTTCCAATAGAAAAGCTCCATCTCCGGATTTAAACTTTGCTTGCGCCTAAGAGCCGCAAACACAACATTCTCGGTCAGCCGGCCATAGTTCTCCGAGAATCTAAAACCAACGGCATTGCACAAACCAGTATCAATCGCGTAAATTTTACGCGGGCTCTTTTCCTGCTCTTTAACTTTGAAGGAGAATCTCTTTAATAAAAAAACAAGATACGCTTTTTCGAGATATCCGGTATAACTCTTAACACTCGTTATTGACATATCAAGCGGCCGCTCTATTGATTTAAATGTGAATGGAGCGGCGATATTAGAAAGGTAATATTTCACGATAGCTCTTAAATCCTGCGCTTTCTTTATCTTGAATCTCCGCAGCAAATCTTTGGTTATTACATCTTCAAAATAGGTCAATAAGATCTCTTTTTTCTGATCCGACAAGGCCACCTCGGGAAACGACCCGTATTCGATATATTTTCGCAAAGCTCCTCTTATATCTGATTCACGCCCGATCAAACCAAGCGTTCCATATCCGAATCCATTTCTCAAAACCTTCAATTTCTTGTATTTCGTCAATAAACAATATCGGTTTATTTTGAGGAGAAACATATTCCTGATAAGTTTCAAAAATCTTAGCCAAAAGCGAAACCCCTGACTCGGTAAACCGCGGATCCTCAAAGTTGATATGCATTATATCTTTTGAATTATACCCGGTTTTTTGTAACAATAGGATTGAAAAATCTCGCAAAAATATCAAGAATAACTAAAAAAAGGGCGGGGTCAAGAAAATCGCCTTCGGCAATGACTTTTATCGCCGGTTATAGGCGATTTTCACGCAGCCCCAGCTGTTTTGATTTGCGAAGCAAATCAGGCAGAGATAGGAAAGTATTTTTATACTTTCCTATACAGTAAATTAATTTGTCAATAGTTTACAGGCTGACCCCAAAAGAAGA
>JAKLQT010000211.1 GCA_022013205.1 Candidatus Omnitrophota bacterium
CAAGATAGAATAAAGGCTAAGTTACGGTATAACGCGGAGCTTAAATATTTTGATATTGGGGTAAAGGAAATTCTAAGCGGAGATATGATCCGCCTGGAAAATAATGAAAATTTGCGGCTTATCGGAGTAGATACTCCTGAGTTAATTGAAGGGAATAAATTGCAGTTTGATTCAAATGTTTCCGATATTCCCGTTGAAGTTCTAAAGGTCATGGGAAATGAAGCAAAGAGTTTCATTGAAAATCTTATTAATGGCAAAAGAGTAAGAATCGAATTTGACAAAAAAAGGAAAGATAATTACGGTGATCTATTAGGATATGTTTTTGTTATTTCCGATAAGCATGATGAAGAATTATTTCTTAATGCTGAAGTCATAAAAAGTGGATATACCTATAAGATCGATACTGCTCCTAACGGCAGATATATGAGTTTATTTGAAAAGCTTCATGAATATGCAAAAGATCAAAACGCTCAGTTATGGCAGCAGTGGCGAAGGTAGGACAGATAAAAGCAGGATGTTTATACGCAAAAACTTCTGGATAGTTTTGCTGAATTAAAAAAAGAGCAGGAGGATTTAGAGAAAAAAAAGGCCAGAACAGAAGCTGTGCGTAATTTTACCAAATTTATGAGGGTGAGTTATTATATAAGCGGCAAATAATCTGCTGTTGTCTTTGTGTTTGATCAGGGGTATTTATCCACCAAAGCAGCTGTCAAAAGCGAGCCTCGCCGCAAGCGGGAAAACCACGGGCTTGAGCCTGTGCGGTTGTTTTGGGTAAGACTTTTTAAAAGAAATCCTGGTTTGCTATGATTAAACTGCTGAAAAATTACCAGGATTGCATGCTGTAAAATATTCTAAATAAAGATGTTGTATGTTTATTTTTTGTTTTTGCCTTCCTTGACAGGCATCTCTTCTTATGCTATACTTAAATTAAGTTAAATTAAGAAAAAGGGGCAGGATTCTTAAAGAATCAGGCCCTTATTGTTTAATTCTTTTAAACCTAAATAATTATATTAATTTTTAAATCATTATAAAAATTCATTAATAAATCAGGCAAAAGTATAAAGTAGTGAATATTTTTGCATACTTTTAACAGGTTTTTGTTTGCGAGTAAACCTGTCTTTTTTATGTAATGATATGGCTGCAAAATGCACATCTGAGGCGCCCGCCTCACGCAGCCGTTCACGAATGCCTAGCCTGTGCTCCATGGGTGCATCTGTACATTTTGCTACAGTGCCTGAGGGGGATTATTGATAAATAATTTATGCTTATTAGTGATATTTAAACGAGCTTTTAACCACAGGGAGAAAAAGTGAAACTGAAAAAACTTTATGAACTGGTAATTGAAAAAGGAATTGAGCAGGATCCTCGCGGCAAAACGTGTGTGAAAAAGGAACTGCAGAAAATTAAAAAGCAGTATGATGCGCTGACAAAGGCGGAAAAAGAGGAGTTTGATGTTGAGCGGCTGACAAATCCTTACAGCGATACGAGAATACTACAAGGTACAGGCAATGAAGAGATTAAAAAGGTGCTCTTGGGAATTGATATCGATGTGGCTGAGGTGCTTTTAGCGGATAGGCTTAACGAAAAAGGGGGAAAAATTGATTTGATCATCTCGCATCATCCTGAGGGTAGAGCGCTTGCCGCGCTTTATCAGGTTATGTATATGCAAACAGATATCGCGCATTTAAATGGTGTACCGATTACAATCGCTGAGCACCTGATGAATAAACGCATTAATGAGATTGAACGCAGGCTGCTTTCGGCAAATCACACTAAAACATCGGATGCGGCAAAACTATTAGATATTCCGCTTATATGTATCCATACTCCGGCAGATAACCATGTTGTAACTTATTTGCAAAAACTTATAGATAAGAAGAACCCGGATACCTTAGGCGCTGTGCTGGAGATTCTAAAAGAAATTCCTGAGTACAAAATCGCGCTAAAAAACAATGCCGGGCCAAAAATAATCAGCGGAAACAATAACTCACGCTGCGGAAAAGTGTTTGTCGATATGACCGGAGGCACCGAAGGTTCAAAGGATATTTTTAAGAATTTAGCTCAGGCCGGGATAGGAACCGTAGTATGTATGCATTTAAGTGAGGAGCATCTTAAAAAGGCAAAGGAAGAACATATGAATGCTGTTATAGCAGGACATATATCCTCAGATGCTTTAGGGCTGAATTTATTATTGGATTCACTTGAAAAAAATCAAAAACTTGATGTTGTTGCATGTTCAGGGTTTACCCGTATTAAAAGGAAATGAGTAAAATTTCCAATCAACAATTAGACGAGATCCTGCAGCG
Source organism: Candidatus Omnitrophota bacterium (assembly GCA_022013205.1). Taxonomy (GTDB): domain Bacteria; phylum Omnitrophota; class Gorgyraeia; order B26-G9; family B26-G9; genus JAGLQQ01. Next base: position 2,307 of record JAKLQT010000211.1, read on the forward strand.
CTGTGATATTACAGAGATAATCGCAGGCTATATTCCTCTAAAAAAAGCCGGCAGGAATTTTAAGGCATTATGCCCGTTTCATCATGAAAAAACTCCCTCTTTTGTAGTGAGCCCGGATAAACAAATTTTTCATTGTTTTGGCTGCGGAGCAGGCGGTGATGTGTTTAGCTTTGTAATGAAAAATGAGCGGATGGATTTTCCTGAGGCAGTGAAATTCCTAGCTGATAAGGCGGGAGTGCGCATTATGCCGGAAACAGAAAAAGAGGCAGGAGCAAAATACTCTGTTTCAACTATACTTTATAAATTAAATGAATTGGCAGCAGGATATTTTCAGCAGAATTTACTTAACGCCTCTGAGGCCAAAAAGGCCAGAGATTACCTGCTTAAAAGAGGAATATCAAAGGAAAGTGTAAGCGATTTTCGCCTCGGTTTTGCCCCTGATTTATGGGATGGATTATTGACATTCTTAAGAAGTAAAAGCATTAACGATGAGTTGCTGCTTAAATCCGGACTGGTTATTAAAAATGCGCAGGGCAGGATTTATGACCGGTTTAGAAATAGGATTATTTTCCCGATTTTTAACGCGCAGGCTAAAATAGTGGGGTTTGGCGGCAGGATTATTGACGTTCAAGATGATGCGGCTGAACAGCACCCGCAGGATAAAGGCCCTAAATATATAAATTCCCCTGAGACGGATATATATAAAAAAAGTAAAAACCTTTACGGGTTTAATTTCAGTAAAAGTTATGTTCAGAAGGAGGAATATTGCATAGTTGTAGAGGGATACCTGGATTTTATTGTTCCCTTTCAGGCAAATGTTAAAAATCTTGTTGCTTCATTGGGTACGGCTTTTACACATGAGCATGTCAGATTATTGAAGCGCTATATAAATAACGTTGTTATTGTTTTTGATTCTGATGAGGCCGGCCAGGGGGCAGCGTTACGCAGCCTTGATTTGTTGATCGAAGAGGGGATGAATGTTAAAATCGCGGATCTTAGTAAAGGGTTTGATCCTGATTCTTATGTAAGAAAATACGGAGCGGATGAATTTCGCAATAGAGTTAAAGCTGCGAAGACATTATTTGACTATAAACTTGATTTACTGATGTTAAAGTTTGACAAAGAATCTCCTGAGGGCAAGACGCAAATAGCG
>JAKLQT010000026.1 GCA_022013205.1 Candidatus Omnitrophota bacterium
AACTCATAACTCATAACTCATAACTCATAACTCGTAACTCATAACTCGTAACTCATAATTCGTAACTCGTAACTCATAATTCGTTAAGGTACTTCAATCTCATCAAAAATATTCTTGATAATATCTTCGCTGGTTTTGTTCTCTGCCTCTGCTTCATAGGAAACAATAACCCTGTGGCGAAGCACATCCATGCCTATTGATTTTACATCCTGCGGAGTAACATATCCTCTTCCCTGCATAAAAGCATATGCCTTGGCGCAAATTATCAAATAAATACTTGCCCTGGGAGAGGCTCCGTACTGAATCATGTCGTTTAAGCCTGTCAGGTTGTACGCCTGCGGATCGCGTGTGGCAAAAACTATATCCAGGATATATTTTTCAATCTTTTCATCCACATAAATTTCATCAATAACACCGCGCGCACTTAAAATCGTCTGGCATTGAATAACCGGCTTCAGCTTGATCTGTTTATTGGTTTGCGCCATGCGGCGGATAATCTCATGCTCTTCTTCTTTGTTCGGGTAGTTTACCTTAAGCTTGAGCATAAACCTGTCCACCTGCGCCTCAGGTAACGGATAAGTGCCTTCCTGCTCAATCGGGTTCTGCGTTGCCAGGACCATAAACGGCGTATCCAGAGCAAACGTATTCTGGCCTATAGTCACTTGTCTTTCCTGCATAGCCTCAAGCAGCGCGCTCTGCACTTTAGCAGGCGCCCTGTTTATTTCATCCGCCAGAATAATGTTAGCAAATATCGGGCCTTTTTTGGTTGTAAACTGGCCGTCTTTGGGGTTGTATACAAGCGTGCCCACAAGATCCGCGGGCAGCAAATCAGGAGTAAACTGAATTCTTTGAAATTTAGTATCAATAGCTTGAGAAAGCACGTTCACAGAAAGGGTTTTAGCCAGGCCGGGCACTCCTTCGATCAATATATGCCCGTTGGCAAGAATGCCGACAATGAGCCTGTCAATCAAATATTCCTGCCCGACAATAACACTTTTGATCTGGGTCTTTAAATCTTTAATAAAAACACTCTCTTTTTGAACTTTCTCATTGATCGCCGTAATGCCGCTGCTCATATCCGCCTCCTTTGTATTTACAAAAGTTTTACAATTATATTATATGAATATTATTTTTCCGTAAGAGTTTTTACTAAAATTAACTGCCCCCTAAAAATATAAACAACTAAAATATTCACCACAGAGCGCACAGAGCTCACGGAGTTTCTATTTTTTACAACGAAAGACTCCAAACACTCGAAAAATTGCTATGCTCAGCAGCGGCTTTAGCAGCGCCAGCGGCCTGAGCATATTATTCTCTTTTCTTTATCTGTAGGCATTATTACTCTCTGTGTCCTTTGTGGTAAATTCTTTCATATCCTTCTAATTAAGAATGGCCCAATTCTTTTTACCTGCTCTTTAGCATACTATCTTTTTATATTTTATAAATTTTTATTTTTTTGTCAAGATCCTATGTCTTGCCCTGGAATAGTGAACACTTTTTTTAGTTACTAATAGTTACTATTGGTTACTAAAAGTTAGTTCAAGAAATCAATATCAACCTTTTCACAACTTCCCTATCGGCCATAGGCCATCAGCTGTTAGCCATCATTGCTTTTTATCAAACTCTTCACTCGTCTTGCCATTTGCTTTTCTTAGTTTGCGCACCGTAGGATGGCACGCGATTTTTAGCGTAAGGTCATCGACAATCGCGTAAAAACAGGGCATGGCAATAAGCGTGATTCCCGTGGCAAAGGCCAGCCCCCAGGAAATCGACAGCGCCATCGGCCGCAGAAACGGATCAAATCCTCCGATACCGTAAGCAACCGTGCTTAATCCGGCAACTGTGGTAAGCGTCGTCAACATTACCGGCCGAAAACGCAATACCCCTGATTGTACGATCGAGTCGCGCAGGGATACCCCCTCACGCCGCAATTTATTTATAAAGTCCATAAGTACTATCGAGTCGTTTACCACAACCCCGGCAAGCCCGACAATACCGATAAAAGCAAGCAATCCTAAAGGCTCCTGGTGCACAAGCAGCGCGGCCACAACACCGATCAAAGCAAAGGGGATAGCAAGCATGACAATAAACGGCTGTATAAGAGATTTAAATAATGTCGCCAGGATCATAAATATAGCCAGCACAGCAATTAAAAAAGCAGCCATCAGGTCCGCGAACGCCTCGCGGTTTTCTTTTTCTTCTCCTCCAATGAGTATGGCATACCCGGGATAATCTTTCGCGATCTCATCAAACTGCTTCAGCACCTTTTTAACCAGTACTTCAGATTTTATCTTTTTCTGGTTCACGCTCGCGGCTACCTGAATATATCTTTTACCGTCAAGATGGGTTATCGAACGCAGGCCTTGAAACAATTCTATGCGCGCCACCTGTTTAAGAGGCACAAGATTGCCCTGGGCATTGGGAATGATCAACTTATCAAATACCGCCCGGCTTGTACGCTCTGAATCCGGCACCCTCACCCGGACATTGACCTCTTCTTCTGCTTTTGTCTTGCGGATAGAAGTCGCGATTCCTCCCTCAAAGGCATTACGCATGCTCAAGGCAACCTGCCCGGCACTCAATTGCGCCTGCTTAGCTTTTTCCCGATCAACAACAATACGCAGTTCGCGATTACCCAGGCTCAAACTGTCTGATAAATCAGAGACGCCCTCAAAGCCCTGCATATACTTCTTGATAGCCGCGGCTAGCTCACGCAGTTTGTCCATGTCATCACCGCGGATATTAAACTCAATATCGCGCCCTACAGGAGGCCCTTCTTTGAGCTCATAAAAATACAGCTTTTCAAAGCCCTTTATCTTTTCAAGTTCAGGCCGCAGTTCATCCATAATCTCCCGCGGCTCTTTATCACGCTGCTGCAGCGGCGTAAGATAAACATGAATTTGCGCCACATGCGAACCGGATTTCGCGTTTGGGTCGCCCATACCGCGGCCTGCTTCGATGGAACCGACAGTTGTAATAAATGTCTGCAGATATTCTTTCGGCATGGACCGGATCAATTCCTCTACCGGCTTGAGCAGTTCGTTGGTCTTCTCAAGAGGAGTACCTACTTTGGCTTCCGCGCGTACCAGAAATTCCTCAATTCCCTTGCCGCCAAACATTGCCTTAGGCAAAACAAATCCGATAATAAAAAGACATACAAGCAAAACAGCTGTAATTCCCGCGGCCACGGCATATCTTCTGCGCAATGCTTTCTCAAGCAGTTTTTTATAATAACCTATCATCGCATCAAGCACAGGATATTTCTTGATCGCCATGGAGCATGCCCCGGTTAATAAGATCAGGAATATAACGCCTGCCGGGCTGCTGCCGGTAATCAAGGCGGCTGCGGTTCCGATCACAGCGGAAACAATCGTAATAATAAATATGGCTTTAATGTCTTTGCGGGTTTTCCGGCTTTCAGCGTTTGCCGTTCTTGAGGGCTTAAGAAAATCCGCCAGGTGTGAGGGCAGGATAAAAAACGCTTCAAGCACAGAGGCGCAAAGCGCGACAATCACCATAAGCGGGATAAAACGCAAAAACTTACCCAGAATCCCCCCCAGATACATAAGAGGGATAAACGCGGCGATTGTCGTGATTATTGTGGCGGCAACCGGCGCGATAACTTCTCCTGTCCCTTTGACCGCTGCCTGCCTCGGGCTCATGCCCTTCTCCAAATAGCGGTATACATTCTCAGCAATAATGATCCCGTCGTCAACAATCATACCCAGAACAATGATCAGCCCGAACATTGTAAGCAGATTTATAGTCAGGCCAAGCACATGCATAAACCCAAGCGTTGTGGCCATGGCAATGGGAATGCCCAGCGCGGTAAATATTGCCGGGCGTGAGTGCAAAAAAGCAAACAGGATAAGCGTAACCAGAATAAACCCGATAATCCCGTTCGCGCGCAGAACATTCAAGCGCCTTTTGATATAATAAGACAGATCATCATAGGTCTTAATTTTTACTTCTTTATTCACCTTGTGTTTAAAGGATTCCAACACCTTATAAATACTGTTCACGACGTTTATAGCATCGCCTTTTTCTTTTTTATAAACATAAAGCAGAATCGCCTTTTCACCCATATTCTTGTTAATCTGGGCCTGCTCCTCGAATGTATTTCGCACAAAAGCAATGTCTTTAACCCTTAACCAGTTGCCGGCGTCATTAGCCCGGATAATAACCTCTTCTATTTCCTCTTTTGTAGTAAATTCTTCTGTTGTTTTAATCACAAATTCCTCGTTTTGAGTTTTCAAGGTTCCAGCAGGCACGGTTACGTTGCGGCCTTTTAGCGCGGCCATTATTTCTTCGATGGCCACATGCATCCGGCTCATCTTTTCCATATCCGGTTCAACCCAGAATTCCTGGTCACGATATCCCTGCGGGGATACCCTGGCTACGCCATCGATCTCTTCCATCTCGTCTTTCAGGTTATCGGCTATGGCCTGAAGCTCCTGTTCGCTGATATTTCCGCTTAGGCCTATATTTATTACCGGAAAGATCTTGCTATTGACTTCAAGCACTACCGGGCGGTCTTCTATGCTGCTGGGCAAATCCGTAACCCTGTCCACTGCTTTCTGGATGTCGTTGACGATTTTCCTGCGGTCATTTTCGTCTATATCAGGATTCATTTCCAGGGAAATAGTGGAAAGCCCTTCCCGGGAAATGGAAAGAATCTCTTCAATATCATCAACCTCTCGCAGTTCTGTTTCAAGCGGGGTTGTCACAAGCTTTTCCACATCCTCAGCCGGAGCACCCGGATATACCGTCTGAACAGAGACCTGGTCAAATTCAATTACAGGGAAAGCCTCTCTGTTTAAAGTGTACATGGAAATGACCCCGATGATAATAATCAGAACAGAAACAAGATTGATAAACAATGAATTTTTTACCGAGAATTCCGCGATTTTCATAAAATTCTTTCCTTTACATACAATGTGCTGCTATAACTGCCCCTGCCAGTATTCCTCAAGCAGCGAATTTTCAAGGCTTTTCAACTCCACAGATACCTTTTCATGTTCAAACAAGCTTTGCGCTAAGGCAAGCTGCGCGTTAAGCAGATCTTCCTGATAACGAATCAATGTGTCGCTCTCGGAGCGGCCCCAGGCAAAACGTTTTTCTTCAAAAGCCAGCTTATTTTCCTGCAGCCTGGCGATCTGCCGGTTGAGTTTTATACTTTCTTTTCTGTTGTTAATGGCATCAACAGCGTTAATAACCTCCACCATTATCTTATATTCTATTTTCTTTAACTCCACCAGAGCCTTTGTTTTTTCAAGCTGCGCTTTTTCTCTTTGGCTTTTTGCGGCTCTATTTTCAAGCGGGATGCTGACAGTTAGCCCCAGGAATAATTCAGGATTATTTTCAGCGCTCACATTCTCCCAGGCCTTATCCTGCTCAAGTTCCAGCCCGTTATCCGCAAGAGAAACCTCAAGGTCAATCTCCGGCCATAAGCCGTTGTTTTTCATGCTCAGATTAATGCCTTTGGCCATCAGGCTGTTTTTAGCCTGCAAATACTCCCGGTTTTTCCGCACAGCATAATTCATATGCTCCTGCGCGCTGATCTTCACATCCTTTACGCTAAAAACATCAAGGGGAATGACCTGCATATTAAGATCTTCTTCATGCAAGTCAAGAAGCAGATTATTTTTGACAATAAGCAGCTGGTGCATCAGCGTTTCCACGCTGTTTTTCCTTTTTAATAGATTGGCCTGCGCCGCGTATAATTCCGCCTCTTCAATCAGGCCCAATTCGTGTTTCTTTTTAGAAGACGCATAGAATGTTTCTGCTTTTTCAAGCATCTGCCGGCCTATTTTCAGCTGGCAATGGGCAAGCACCAGTTTCCAGTAATTTATCTGCGCCAGCGCAAGCGACTTCTCGATGCGGCCTAAGGCCTCAAAATCGCTGTTGGCAATATCCAGCTTTGTTATCTTTATGCTGCCGCGGTCAATGAGCCCGAAAAAATTACTGCCGATGGGCTGATGAAGCGAAAACTTGACAATCGCCTCATGCGAGGGGCTAAGCGAAGTAAGCGCGGAATTGCTGAATGTACGCGTATCGCCTGCATCTACAGACAGCGTAGTTCCTGTAGGAAGTTTTTTCGATAATCCCAGGTTGTATTCATTGGTCGAGGTCTTTGTACCGGCAAGCGTGCTGGCAGACTTAGTCTGATCGTCTAAGTAAAAAGCCCGGGCATTGAACATGGTATCAAACACAGATTCCGCGCCTTTGCCCCGGGTTCTTTCAATATACGCGTTATAGCCTGCTATCTGGATATCGAGATTATTCTTCAGTACAAGCTCACTCATCTCATCAAGCGTTAGGGCCGCAATTGCCGCCGGGCCGTCTTCCTCCGGCTCAAGAGCACCAGCTTTAAGCGGCTGCGGCACAAGAAACAGCTGGCCAAGTATTAATATAAACACCATTCTTTTTTTGATAAACCGCATTAGATCACCCCTGATCCTTTATGTCTTTATTTAAGATATCCCTTACTTTTATTATTATGCGCAGATAATCCATCCTGTCTTTTTGCGGTAATTGGCTGAATATTTTCTCGAATCCAATCTCTCTTTGCACTCGAATCCTCTCAAGAATATTCTTACCGCGCGGGCTTATGGCTATTTTTATCACCCGCCGGTCTTTTTCCGGATAAACGCGTTTTACCAATTTAATTTTGCACAGCCGCTCAACCAGCCCGCTCATGGCCGGCAGGCTCACCGAAAGCTCCGCGGCCAGCTCACCCATCTTCAGCGCCTCCTGCCTGTCGACAGCATCAAGGGCAAAATACTGCGCAGGGCTGATCTGCCCGCGGCTCAGGGCATTGCCCTGCGTGCGCAAAAACCCGCGTATTACCTGGGGCAGCACCTCCATGACCCTGGTGACAAAATTTTTCAACGCAGCCTTATCTGCCATTTTAGTTCTCTTTATTAACTATTAAGTATGTTAACTATTTATACTATTAAGTATATCTCAAGCCCCGGCAGATGTCAAGCGCTTTAACTTAAGTCAAAAGAGAATAAATGCTTGATTTTTACGGCCAGAAGATTATAATTAAATCATGAATAAAATACGCTGCAAGGCCCCGGGTTTTACATTGATTGAATTAATGGTTGTCGCGATAATAATCGGCATTTTGGTAGCTATTTCAATTCCCGCGTACTTGCAGCACGCGGAAAGAGCAATGGGCTCTAAGGCCCTTGAAAATCTACATCTTATACGCACAGCACAGATGATTTATATGACTGATTCCACTGAATTTAGCAACAACACAGGCATTCTGCAAAGTTACTCGGATTTTGAAGTAAATGACGGAGACTGGGCCTATACTCTGGAAAACTTCACTGCCTCAACATTTACAGCTGTGGCCACACGCAACTGCCCTCAGCAGCCAAATTACGATGGACAAAGAATCACTCTTGATCAGGACTCAGTTATAACTTTTCCTGGCGGCGGTGATTCATATCCGCCGTAATAAGCAAAAAATATCCCCTGATTGTGTATAAGCGCAATGCCAAGAGCCAAGCCGCTTTTTTTTAAACTTATGCGGGTTCAAGAAATACGTGAACGCATTCTAGCGGGATTCATCAACCCTTTCTTGCTCCTTGTTTTGACAGAAGCCTTTCATACAAATTCTCAATGTTATTCATCATATCAGCCGCGCTAAATGCCGCTTTTTCAAGCCGGCGGCGGCCTTTTTGTCCCATACTCTTTGCTAATTGCCTATTATCTAAAAGCTCTTGAATCCTCTTTGCCAGGCCCGCGGCATCTCCTGGTTTTATAAGGTAACCGTTGTCACCTTGTTTAACAACTTCCCTTATCCCATCAGTATCATAGGCAACAATCGGCTTAGCAGACGCCATTGCTTCTAGTAAGGCTATTGGGAGCCCCTCCCAAAGCGAGCTGAGCACTACAACATCCATCAGAGAAATTAAATCCGGAATGTCTTTTCGCCAACCCAGAAGCTTTACCCGGGAACCCAATTCATTGCGCTTAATCTCTCTTTCCATTTTATGCCTTAAAGGGCCGTCCCCAATACAGACAAAATCAACTTCTTTATTTTGTTTAGCAATAATAACTGCCGCTTTTATGAAATCAAGGGGATTTTTTTGCGCCTTAAGGCACGCGATCATCCCGACAATCGGTTTTTCTTCTTTTGTGTGCCGCTTTGCCGCATTATAAAACTTATTTATTTCTATTCCATAGCGGATTTTCTCATACTGTTTTGCTGTTCCGATTTTATTATCTAAACCTTTTTTTATATCACTATCTGATACCGTGACAAAACGCGCGGTTATTCCTGCTGTAAGGCGCTCTAAAAAAATATACACTGCCTTTACCGGCTTAGGGAGATATTCATGAAAGCTCCAGCCGTGAACAGAGTGAATAATAATCGGAACTTCAGCAAATTTTGCCGCCCAACGGCCGAGAATACCTGCTTTTGAGCTATGTGTATGTACAATAGAAATTTTCTTCTGCTTCATGAAGCGCGCAAGGGCAAAAAAAGCGAGGATATCCTGTATTGGAGAAAAGCTGCGTTTTAAACACTTTAGAAAATGGAAACTTATCGCGTTATATCGGCCGATATCATCATATAACCCCCCCCAGGGGGCGCTAATAAAATATTTTTCATACTTTTCGCTATCTAAATTAGCGATGGTATATAACGCGTTCTTTTGCGCTCCCCCTAAAGCAAGATTTGTTATTATATGTAAAACACTGACCTTTTCCAATCTTACCCTCAGTTCGTTGCAATTGCGCGCGCGTAATGTTTTAAAACTTGTATAATTATAACAAAAAGCTCGGTTATAATAAAGCGCTATTTTGCCAAGGATGGTAATGTATGAGTTACGGGGGGATATTAAGTTTTTTAAACGAGGCAGTTGGGGAAATCTGTTTTGACGGATTTAATTTGCTGCTGTGACAAGGATGTCAAACAGCAGTAAATTCCCTCGCAGACGGACAGGATGTCCGTCGAGAATGAGCCAAAATAGATTTTTCCAACTGCGTTTCGAATTACGTTAACAGTCTTAAATTAGTAAAAATTTCCCCCGTAACTCACCGGTTACCCTATAACCTTTCCGCTCTGAGTGATTTCAGTGGTTTACAGTCGATAGAAAAGCATAAAAAGCGTAAAGCGAATTAAGTTTACGAATTGCGCGTTGGCGAGTTAGCGTTTAGCGAATAGAAAAAATTAGGCTCTTTCTTGTTCAAAGTGGAGTAGTTTCTGTAAGATAATGAATCATGCCGCATGCTTTAATTATACCGATTGTTCAAAATGATTAAAAGGCTTAAAAGTTTCTTTGCGCTTGATAATTGCCTTTTTTGGCTTGGCGTCTTTTAATCCAAAAATTTTTTCCAGGAAAATCCTAAATCCTTCAATTTCAGATGTTGTCGCGTTTTGTTTAATCTGTTCAAATATCGTCTCAAGTGCTGCCAGATTATACTCAGCAATTTCTTGCGGCAAAGAAACATGGAGCAATGCAGTTACTTTTATGCGCAGCATTGCGTCAAGTTTCAGGCCGTGTTTTGAAAAAACAATTCTCCAAATAGCAGCTAATAATTCTTTGCTGGTATCTGTGCCTTTATGCATTAAATATTTTCGTATGACAAGCAGCGCCGTAGAAACTTCGTAGTAATCGTCGGAACTAAGCATCTTCAATACTGCTCCTCTGGCTGGCTCATTATTATCTATAAGTTCCGCAAGAAAGGCCCTTTTCTCAGCTATTGACTCTAAAAACCTGGCAAATTTCACATCAGGAACAACGAGTTGTGCTAGTTTCCTGGTTACGATTGGAACCTCTCCCATTTCAGAGGCCGCAATCATAGAGATCTCCTGCAGGGAACCGCCAATTTCAAGCAGCTTGCTTATTAATCTCTCCAATTGCATTCTCTCCGGCACCCCCCATTTTTCTAAATCTATGTTTTTGTATTTTTCAACAAAAAAAACCAGCATTTCAATACGCACAAGAAAATTCTCTCTTACCTGAACAGGAAAAGCAGTGTTTTCTTCGGCAATATTTTTTTGCGCTGAAATAATTTCATACACAATTTCCCTCAATTCCTGATACGACATTCCTCTTATTGATCTTGCTGCTATTGGTTTTTGTTTCCCTTTTTCTACTAATTCGCGCTGGGCTTTTGAAAAAATTACTTTTATTTGTCTTTGCGCTATCTGCAATTTTTTCCCAAGCCAGGCCGTTGTTTTTTTATGATTTGCAAATTCCTGTTCAAAATAGCCTAAGATTGTTCCCAGAAGCCTACTGTATGCCCCCTGGCCTGCCTTATCCGAATAGGCTATACTATGCAGCCAACGCATAAAATTTAAAGAAAAAAGAGGCTCGTTAAAATAGAAGGTTTCCGCTACTTTTTTACTAAAAAAGTCTCTATCTCTATCATTATTAATTAAACCTCTCCAAAAAAACATTTCCTCAGCATATTTAGCCAGCAAAAGATTGCTTGTAAATATTTCTTGCGCGGCTGTGTCTTTTTCAAAGCGGATTATTAGATATTCAAAGATATTATTGATTTCTTTTTGAATGAGTATTTTATAATTAACATTCCGCGTCTCCATCTCCATCCACTTATTCAGCATAAACAAGCTTCTCAAGGCCAAAACTAAATTTGCCTGCGGTACTGTATTGCCAAGGCGCCCATCTACTTGTTTAATCTTTGCTTCTATTTGGGCGGCTCTATCAAGACCGCAAAGGCCTTCATATTTAAGCGCATCAAACATTACTGAAAGCATAATAAACCTTAAATAGGGAGCCTCTTCATTAACATATTCTTCTAATTGATCCCAGTAATATGAAGTTTCCTCTGCCCTCATAAGCATCAAAAGCTTCTCCTCTAACGCGTTTCTAGTATCTAAAACATCAATGCTTTTTCCCTGTGTTTGCTTAAATAATTGATCAATCTCCGTTATATGTGGGAGGCAGGCCAGTTCTGCCAGCATATGCTCCGGTAACGATTCGATAACATACCGGCATCTTTCCTGAAATTCCGGAGCTGCCGAGAGGCCCTCTAAAACAATCCGGTTAACTTTGTCTACGGCAGGAATGAAGTTTTTTAACGCTTCTTCCCTTGATGTAACCTGCGGGATTAACTCTTGCGTATTGCGTATAATTCTTTTCCCTTTGGTCACTTGTTCTAAAAACACCGTTAATTCAGACATCGCCGTATCCATGGAGTCTATTCTTTGGAACAATTCTTCTGGGCCATCCAGGCTAATCTTTTCTTTAGTTTTTCCGTTTTTCATTAAATCAAGCGCTTGTATAAATCTTTGATCATGCCGCAGGGAAAATTTAAAAGCAGATAATCCGTCAAGAAATCTTTTGCCGTCTTTAACTATGGCGACAATAAGTATCATTTGCTTTGTAAACTTTTTTTCTTGAGCGTCCATTTTACCGCTAAATCTTTCCAGCGCGGAAAAAGCATTGCCTTGTTCATCCATATAATCCCGGGCAGCATAAAGAATCTGAAGGAACCTTTCATCATTGCTTTTTAACATCAGGAAATCATGCAGCTTTTCCAATCCTTTGGTATCGGCAGAAAGCACTTTGTTTAATGTTTCTAAATTCACTTGAAGCCTTTTTACTGTACCAACGATGTTTAAAGCCTTTAAAAATTTTTCTTCATCTCCAATTTTCTCTCTCAAAGCATGTAATTTTTCTCCAAAAGCCGCTTCTTCTAAAGATAAAAACAGGCCTGCCCGCAGCCCATGTTGTTCGCGTATTAACAGCCCCGGCATAGTTAATTTTCCTGTTTCGTCTTTTTGATCATCTAATTCAAATTTCCAACCATTGGCAGCATTGCTGTGTCTTAAAAACTTTTCCAGTTCATCAAGAGAGATAAATCTTTTTTCAGTCATCTTTTTATATACCTGTTCTAACTGCTCAAGCATTATTTTAAAATGCTCCTCTAGAGGAAGAATTGATATAAATTCGCGCAAGAGAATCAACAGGTTTTCCTTATCTTCAAACCCGTGTTTTTTGAATATCTGCTGCCATAAATTGCGCAAATACACCTTCTCCTGCTCTGTTATTTGTTCGGACTGATTTATCTTCCTTAACTGTACTCTTGTTTGTTCTAAGAGCCCGCCTTTATCAACTTCAATAACGCTGAAGGCCCCTTTAGAAAATTCCCTGTTTATTTTAAAACCGTTTTTAATTAATGCCTCCCTGAGCCTGGCGTTTGTTTCTTTTATCTTTGGTAAGACAATAATCCATTTGCCTTTTTGTTTTAAAAGTCTTCTAGCAGCAAGCAGCTCTTTGTCGTTCGGCATGCTTAATGCAGTTAAAGAATTCTCAAAAACAGAACATATAATATCTGCTTGATCAGCTGAATCCTTTGCCTGAGTTTCTACAGAAAAAGATTTAACAACAGTCTTCGCGCCCGGGTGATTACTAAGCATTTTTTCAAAAATCGTTTTTTCAAACGGGGTTAAACCTGAAAAATAAATTGACAGCTCCGGCAGGTTTACTTTATGTCCAGAGAACATGGCCTCTAAGGTTTGCCATACAAAAGTTTCTCCGATTAATCTCAGGAAGTCCCTTTTCCGCGGGTTATCTGAGGCTACTTGCGAACCAGACCATTTATTAAGAACAAATATAAGCTCTGTTTCTATTTGTTTTATTTTGTTTTCAAGGCCGAGCATTTGCGCGTTTATTCTGCTCATGCTTTTTGCATCAGCATATGCTTCCTGGAGAACTCCCTCTTCCCAAATATTTTCCGCCTGTCGAATAAGCTCTTTGTCTTCGTCAGAGAAAAAGCCGCTGTTTTGTTCCGCAAACGCTCTGAGTTTAAATAAAAGCGCCTTAAAACGCGGCCGCTCTTTAAAGGAAGGGTATATATCTTCTAGTATTTCATACAGGAATGGAATATCATTATTAACATCAAAATCAATACTATCTATAATTAAATCCTCTTGTTCGTTTAGCTTCTCATAAACAGCAAGAATGTTTTCTAAAGTGGCGAATTCCTTGTTTTTCCCTTCGTCTAAAAGATGCGCAAACAAAACATTCTGATAACTATGCAGCGCTTTTACCATTTTCAGTAACTGCTCTGAAGTAATCGTGGGGTGCTTTTTTAATAAATCCAGGAATCTCTGGCCCTGTTTTTCTCCTTTATCAGCCTCGATAAGATTATATTCCATAGTTATATATTCATCGTTTATTTTAAATCCGTATTGCATCAGCAATTCCCGGCACCGCCTCACTAAATATTTTCCCTTTGGCAAAACAACAACAAACTTGCCCTTTTGCCGCAAAAGCATTCTCGCGTTATCAAGATACTGTTCTAGTAAAAAATGCTTTTGCTCCTGCACCGGGTCGAAAACAGAACACACGAAATCCGCGGTATTAGCACGAGTTTTTACATTTTCTGAAGCCGTAAAACATTCAACCTTTGCTAACCTGTTTGTTTTTTCGTTTAAGGCTTTCTCAATAATCATTTTTTCTAAGGCTGTTGATTGTGGAAAATAAATCTTTTTACCCGGGAATTTGTTTGTGTATCTATCTGCCGCGTATAATAAAGCTCTCCATCCTGAGGCAGCCTGAACAAGCGGCCAGAACGCCTGGTTGTGGACATCCCTGACTTGCGTCTTTCCCGCGGATAATTTTTGCAAAACATCAATAAATTCCTTTTCTATCTGCTGCATTTTCTTATGCAGGCCTATTATTTTATAATTCATTTGCTGCAATTTACCGGCATCCGCGTAATTTTCGCTAATAATATCCTGCCCCCAAATAAGCCTCGCCTGCTTAATAAGCGCCTTATCTTTATCGGCAAGAAAATCTTCATTCAATTCTAGGAATACGCCCAGCTCATCTAATAACGATCTAATATTCGAAGACTCTGTAAACTGGGGGTATATAGCTTCAAGCCTTTGAAAAAGCCGGCGAATATCGTGATGAATATTAAGCTCCAGCTTTTCTAAAGTATCGCCTTGCGCGCTCAGGAGTTCCCCGCATACCGTCATTATTTGTTCTAAATGGCTAAAATCATCCTCCTGACCTTCTTCCATGAAATGGGTAAGCAAAACATTTTGGTATTTACGCAGAGCCCTTAGCATAAATCGCAATTGCTCCGGCGCAAGAATAGGCGTTTTTTCTATGCGCCCTCCCAAAAGCCGCAGGGACAGAGAGTTAACCGGAACAGTGTCAATGTTGAGTGTTGACTCTCCTGGAAACTGGTTTTTTCTTCTTTTACCGATTTCAGTTAAACTTACTTTATCCTCTTCAATTAGCGGAGCATCAATAAAGCAAAGCGCTGCTTGATTTTTTGCCTCCAAAGACTGAATTTTTTTCCAATCAGCGTTTTTCTGTTTTTGAAAAACCAAAACATAAAACTTGCGTTTTTGTATGCTTATAGCCTGGGCCTCTATTTTTTCACTTTCCTCATCGGTTAGTATATTGTTTTGATGCTTCATAACCTGCGCGGCAATTTGTTCTAATTGCAGCGTAAAGCCAAAACCTTCTAAAACCCTAATCCCTTCCTCAGGCAAATATTTATTAAACGGCACGGTAATCACAAAATAGCCCTTTTCTTTTAAAACTTTATTCACCTGATAAAAAATATTAAGTATTTCCCGCGGGCTTGCTCTGTGTAAATTAAAACAGGAGGTTACCGCGTCAAAAGAGCTCTCGGCAATAGGCCAGGATTCATCGGCAGGGGAAAAAAGCTGCTGATTTGGATTTTTTCCGGCAAGCATTCCGTATGGAGGATAGACCAAATCGGTTACCTCAGGCACACACTTCAATAAACCGCTTTTTGCTTTTTCCCTGCCTGCCGCATAGCCGCTGGAGAAAAAAGCATCATGATCTAAAACTTTTATTGATTGTTTTTCTTTAAATAAAATTGGGAATAAATCATGAGCGCCCAATACGGAAAACCATCCGGCTGAGCGTTTGATTAATTTAAGATAATCTCTTTCCTCTCTGCCTTTTCTTGCCTGCCATCTCGATAACCTTGTATTAAGAAATTCTGTAATTATTTTTATTTTTTCACTATGAAAAATAGCTGCTTGTGTTCCTATACCTTGAAGCTTGCCCTGGATTTCACCATATTCAACCTGTCCCTGAGGCCAAAATATTTCCAGCTTATCGGCAAATTCTTTATCCCGCGCTGATAAATACTCTGCTTCCCTTAGCCAGCCGGCAAAACTTAAAATATCCTTAACGCATGTGAGAAACTCAGGACAAGGAAGTTTTCCGAGAAGAAATTTGTGCATTTTATTTATTTCTCTAATTCTCTGCTTTTCTTCCTGTATTATCTCCTCTTCCTCTTCCGCCGTTAGTCCTCCCTCCTGAATTTCAGATAAAGCTCCTCCATTTTCATAATAGGAGAGTATAACCCGCAGTTGTTCGGCTTTAGCTCTTCGGGTAAATGTTTTCAACAGATATGGAGCATATTTGTAAATCTCTTCCAGTTTTGAGTCAATTTGCCTTCTGTAATAGGCTCTGACAACCTGTTCAGCCTTAATTCTGCCTTCTGTTGCTTGCTCAACAATTCTGCCGAATTCTAACGCGTTTCCGCCTATTGTATTGGCAATACCGGCGGTAGCAACATTCAAAACCTTTAGCATGGCATGGCTAAAGATAGCTTCTCTAAAGCGGGTAAAATATAAGTCTCCGGTCATTATTAATTCTTTTTCCTGTTCGTCTAAGGACAGCTTAGAAGAAATTTCTACAAACTCGTTATCCTCGTCATTAAACCGGTGGCTAAGCAAAAAAGGAATGATTTTTTCCCGCATCACTTTTACAGCTTTTTGTTTTTCTTCTTCATTATTTCTCCAGAGCCTTTTGCCAAAATCCAGAGATTGCAGCATAAAAGAAACAACATCCCTATTATTACCATCCGCTTCTTTCTTACTGCGAACCTTGAATAAGTCATACAATCCTCGCGGTACATCCTGCTTTGTTAACTCAAACCATGTTTTACCTGTATCTCTACAAAGGTTGTTGACCGCATTTCTTAGCTGAGGGTCAGTCATTTTCGGCCAGTCAAGCGAAGTGTTTTTTAAGCGGGTTATATCGTGTTGCAGAGAAGCATCAAAATACTTTTGAAAATTTTCAGTTTGCAGTTGTGCCCTAGGACTTAACGTGCTTACATTTTCTTTGGATATTTGAACAGGAGCGCCTACTGCAAAAAGTAAATCCATCAGCACAAAAGACTGCACAAGAACAAAGGAAACCGCTTGATTTATAACTCGTTTTTTGGAAACTAATTTCTTTTTCATAAATAAATCCGTGTTATTTTACTTAATCACCCCTAACTATTACTAAATAAAAGAGGTAAAAGTATACCATACCTTTTAGCAGTCTGCAAAAATTTAAAAAGAAACCAATCCTGGATAGAGAACACTTTTTCTTTGCATTTTAAACAGACTGGAGGAATTGTATTCGCGGATTTAAAGGTTTACTGTTACTATCGGTTGCTAACGGTTAATATTAGTTACTAGAGGTTACATATGATTGCCTGGCGCTAAAGGTATTCAGATGATTTTTAAGCGCGTTCAGAATTTTAGATAAATCAAGCGCGAATTTACGGGCACAGTCATATATGCGATGAGTGCCTGATCCCGCCGCACTTTGGCGGGAGAGTTTCTCAAAGCGCCGTAAATTTGTGATTGATTTATCGGTTCTATATTTTATAGCTTGTATCGGGCCTGCATTTTCATCATCATTTACTTCCACTTCTATTTCAACCCCAATAATCCTGCCATACTTATCTTTTAATACAATATCCGCTCTATCATTTGTGGGAAAAGGATACTCTTTACCTATAGTTATCAATCCTTCTTCATTTAACACTTCATTTATTGCTTTTTAATTATTGTTCTACTTGCTTACCTTTTCATACAAATGCTTTTGAAAACCAATGAAAGTTGTTCGGATATTTTCAACGCCGCCTAATATCTCTTCTGCTTCTCTGATAGCTTGGTATTTTAATGTGAGCAGATCGGGGAGCTTTTCCTGGTCAAGCTCTTCGACACCGGTTTCTATGTATTTAGACAGTACAAATTCAATAAATTCTTTATGTTTATTGTTTAAACCCTCAAATATATTTGATTGGGCTTGAGCCACTCTTTTTTCTCTTGTGATTGGCTGTAGAGCAAAAGAGACATATTCGAGAACGTCAAAAAGGTCGCTTTTTTCAGCGTTGATTAATTTTTGCAATGAAAGCAATTCGTCAATTCCGTACCCGGCATCCGCGAGTTTTCCGAGCAGCACTTTGCGCGTAATAGGGCTGGACCAGATCTTGCGTAATTCTTCTTCGCTTTTGAAAAAGCCAGGCAAAGCTCCAAACAGACTTTCTAAAAATTCTTCCGCGGAGATTGGCTTGCCGTCCGCGCTCCAGAAAGAAGTGGCAATCATATGCTGAATTTCACGCTCTTTACCATCGCGTAATTTAATTTTAATCTTCTTCTTTGGTTCGTATCGAGGGTCGGGTTCACAAATAATATCTTTTGGCTCTTTTTCTTCCTTCGGCTTTTCGTATTCTTTTGATTCCGGCGCTAATGGCTCGCCGTCCCATTCGGGATCAGCGAAATGATGATAAGCGTCAACAAAGTCATAAATCGTAAAATATTCTTTGCCGTCAAATAATCTTGTCCCGCGGCCTATAATCTGTTTAAACTCGATCATCGTATTAACCGAACGCATCAATATAATATTGCGGATATTACGGGCATCAACACCAGTAGAGAGCTTCTGTGATGTTGTTAGAATCGTTGGTATGC
This sequence comes from Candidatus Omnitrophota bacterium, assembly GCA_022013205.1. Classification (GTDB taxonomy): domain Bacteria; phylum Omnitrophota; class Gorgyraeia; order B26-G9; family B26-G9; genus JAGLQQ01. The sequence continues at coordinate 17,735 of JAKLQT010000026.1, forward strand.
TTTTTTCATTATCCTGAAACTCGCGTAAATATTGTTCTCCTAATGCTCCATCGTTCGCTGTTACGCGTACACAATAATTGGGTTCGCTGCTTTCTTTATACTGATTGACCAAGTCTCTTACCGCCAACGCGTGGTACTGGGCAGCGCAGAAGACAATAGATTTTTCGTTCTGGTTTATTTCCGATAGAAAGATTTTCACTCTTTTGGCTTCACGTTCTTTTATCTCAATGATTTTGTTAAAGTCCGGCTCTGTATATATTTTCCCTTCTTCTATTTCTCCTTCGATGATCTGATCGTCTGAAGTATAAACATAGTCGTCAATTGTAGTCTTAATCCGCTTTACTTTAAAAGGAGTAAGAAAACCATCGTTAATGCCTTCCTTAAGTGAATAGATGTACACGGGATCGCCAAAATATTCATATGTATCCCTGTTATGTTCACGGCGAGGGGTTGCGGTTAGGCCCAACTGAACTGCCGGAGAAAAATATTCCAGTATACCGCGCCAATTACTTTCATCATTAGCACCGCCCCGATGACATTCATCTATTATAATAAAATCAAAGTAATCTTCCGGATATTCACCAAAATAAGGCGCAGGCTTTCCGTCTTTATCCGTTCCGCTCATAAAAGTCTGGAATATGGTAAAAAATATACTGCCGTTAGTCGGCACTCTTCCTTTCTTTCTAATGTCAGCTGGATTAATCCTGACAAGCGCGTCCTCGGGAAATGCTGAAAAGGCGTTAAAAGCCTGATAAGTATGTTTCTATCGGCTAAGAATAGAATCCGAGGCCTTCTTGAGCCATCACGTCTTAAATTCCACCGGGTTTGAAATAGTTTCCAGGCTATCTGAAAGGCAATGAAGGTTTTCCCTGTACCTGTTGCCATGGTAAGCAAAATTCGATCGCGTTCATCAGCAATAGCAAATATAGCCTTATTAACGGCGATTTCCTGGTAATACCGCAATTCTTTAGTGCCGCCAATATCTTCAAAGGCAATAGCATCAAATTTATCCTGCCATTGGTTTTGACTGGCAAAGGTCTTATTCCATATTTCGTCAGGAGTAGGGAAAGAGGCAATGGGCCCTTCTTTTCCGGTTTTCATACAGATTTGATATATATCTTTGCCGTTTGAGGCAAAGGTCGTTTCTAAATGCAGTTTTTCAGCGTAATTCTTTGCCTGTGCTACGCCTTCACCAACTGCATGCTCATCACTTTTAGCTTCTATAGCCGCAAGTTTACGCCCCTTATAAACCAGAACATAATCCGCGATTAAAGGTTTAGCGCGTTTACCACCGACTTGGATTCTGCCGATAGTTATATTGTGCTCTCTAAGGACTTTTGTGCCTTCAACAACGCCCCAGCCCGCTTCTCTAAGATTAGGGTCGATAAATTCTGCTCTGGTTTCCGCTTCGTTCATGAATTATTTAGTATCCTCAAAGATTTCTAAGTACTTTTTATACACATACGATTGGCCATATTTTTTATCTTGATCTTTTGGAAAAAGAATTTCCATAGCGATAAAACGATCAATAACGCGTTGCGCGCCTGCTCTCGTAAACCCTGTCCATTTCTGAATGATCGACACATTTACAATAGGCTGGCCGTAAAGCCTGGGCAAAATCATTACCGCGCTTTCTGATGCGCGAGTTCCAAGCTTTTGTATTTTATGTCTATCTTCTTCACGCAATTGCGTAATTTCGCTAACGATATCTATAGCTTCATTGGCTATTTCTATAACACCATCAAGGAAAAAATCAACCCAATCAGCGACTTGCCCATTGTGATAGCCGAAAAGTTTTTCATAATAAAGTTTTTGATGCTTTTTGAAAAAAGAAGATAAAAACAAAACAGGCTTTTCCAAAAAGCCTTCTTTCCACAGATAAAAAGTGATCAGCATTCTTCCTGTTCTGCCATTGCCATCAAGAAATGGGTGAATTGTTTCAAATTGCGCATGGATAAGCCCCGCTTTTATTACAGTAGGAACCATGTCATCTGTATGCAGGAATACCTCAAGTTCGCCGAGTGATGTATTCATATCATTAACCGGCGGCGGAACAAAACGAGCATTATCAGGGCGAGTACCTCCTATCCAATTTTGGCTTTTTCGAAATTCTCCCGGATCAGAAAAATGCGTTACCCGCGCTTTATACATAAGTTCTTTATGAAGTTCCCGCACAAATCGTAACGACATAGGAAAATTGTCCGCGGTGACCCGCTTCATTCCATAATTAAGCGCTTTAATATAATGCAAAATATCATCAACATCTTCCGGGATATTGGCGTTCACTTTGGCCGCTGCTTCAATAGCATCAATCATGGTCGCTCTGGTGCCTTCAATTTGGCTCGAGGAGGCCGCGTCTTTCCGTAAATACATCAAGAGAAAAAAATCAGCATCCGGCAAAAGCTTCGTAATGCCGTCAAGCTTCCCAAGCAATCTCGTAGCTTGATCGTTTTTCTTTAATATTGTCGGCTCAAAAGCAAAACCATCTTTGGGAGGGAAAGGATTCGGGATAAAAGCCTTGAAACCTTCTTTTTGCTGAATGTTTTTTCCTATTTCTATTATCTTCATAGTTTGTATCCATCCTTTTTATAATGCATACAAAGTATACCAGTTTGTATACATTTAGTCAATAGATGTATACAAACTTTGTATCTTCTGTCACTCCATCGAGATACGCTACAAATCCCCATTAAACGCTTTATGTAATACCGATTTCCTGATAATAACGCACATCTTTTGTGCCTTCTACGATACCCCAGCCGCTGGCTTTTAGTTTCGGATCGATATATTCTGCTCTGGTTTCAGCTTCGTTCATAAATTATTTTTTATTCTGACTTACGCCAATCTTCCAAACACCTTTTTCCAGAAAAGCTTCTATGGTTTGGCGATTTGCTTTATTTATCAGATTAGAATGTGATACTTTATATTTTTTTGCATATTCAGCAAGTGTCATGATGTGCGCTCCTTCCAAATACGCAAGCCTTTTATGATAACTATTCGTAAGCGCTTTACCGACTATTTCCTCCATGATTTTTGTAGCGCCTTTTTCGCCAAACTCCTTAAATGCCTCGTAATACATTTTTCTATCAATGAATTTAATATTCATCGGCACAAAACCTTCCCGTATAAGCAAATAATTGTTTATTACTCTCCCGATACGGCCATTACCATCAACAAATGGATGAATGTGTTCAAAAGTAAGATGCAGCAACGCGATACGTTTTATAATATTTTCATGGCTGTTCGCGTTATACCCCGCAAGCATTTTTTCCAATCTTTCTAATACTTCTTTTGGATCCGGCGCTATGTGATTGGCAACCCTAACCCACTCACCGTCCTTGCGAAATCTTCCGGCAATATCATCCCGAATATTCGCTATAAGCATTTTGTGAAGCAATAGAATAACCTCAAGAGTAAGCTCTTGCTCTTTGGCTCTTGTATCAATATAAGAAACTACCCGCGCGAGGTTTTTTGCTTCAAAAATTTCTCTTTCAGTTATGTATCTATCCAAATGTATTTGCAAAAGGATTTTCTCGGTTTCTTCAAGAGTAAGCGTGCTGTTCTCGATGGCATTAGAGTTATACACCTGCTCCGCAACCTCTGTTTCACTCAATAATTTCAGAAGCGACTGCTTACCAACAGACGCAGTATAATACCGTTCTCTAAAGTTATTGAGTGTATTAAAAACATGTAATATTTTTGCCATAGTTAAAGTATATACTTTTTCACTCTTTTGTCAACATAATCGTGAAAA
>JAKLQT010000212.1 GCA_022013205.1 Candidatus Omnitrophota bacterium
ATACACAATTGCATTGCTTTGACTATCTTGAGCAAAAACAGTGTGTGCTCCTCTTAAACTCTTATTTTTAGCTCCCGACCATACCTTTTCCATAGTTTCTTCCTCGCCGTAATGTGGAATAGCGTGAAAATCAAGATTTATTGTAGGGAATCATGAAAAAGATACCAAAAATAATAATGGTGGTACCGTAGGGAAAATTTTTAAAAATCAGAATAAAAGACCTGTCAAAAGTAATTTTCAAAAAAACCAGCCTAAAATAATCTCTCCGTAGTTTTTTTTATCCAAAGATGGCACACTTGTCTTGAGGTGAAATATGAGACAAGCCCATACTCCAGCACACAAAAGACGAAAACATTGTAAATATTGCGGTGCATTATTTGAACCTGACCCGAGAACTAAAGGTAAGCAGCGGTATTGTTCTAAATCCGCCTGTCAAGCTCAACGCCAAAGGCAGAATGAATTGGATTGGCGGATAAGGAATCCCGAGTGCCTGCAAGAGCAATACGAGCGGTCTCGTCTTTGGCACAAAGCCCGCTCTGATTATAGCCGGCAAAGGCGAACCGCGAATCCTGAATTTGCGCAGGAAAATCGTGATCAAACAAGGGACAGGATGCAAAAAATAAGGGGTAATCGAATGTTTGACAAAAGCAAGTCGATATTGACACAACTTGTTGGTGGAAAACCAGATAAGTGTTACTTAACACAGGGATCTAAGTGGTTGATGGTGCGTTTGACAAAAGCAAGTCTATTGTCAAAGCCGGGTTCTGTATGGGATACTCGCAAACAGCTTGAACGCACGGCTAATTGCCTGCCCAAAGGCAGACTGTATGAGCTTTCGGGCATATTTTGATTATAACCCTACAAACCAGGAGTGGCTTATGGATGAAGAAAATCTTATTCAAAGAGTCCTGCATCTTAAGCAGGTAGAACAACTATCTCAGCGCCAGATAGCTAATATATTGGGAATCGGGCGCAAACGTGTCCGGCAGATAATAAAGGGGATAGATGCAGCCAAACCAATTCCGAAAAAATCTGTTCTTGATGATTATATTCATCTGATTACGCATTGGTATAAACAATATCCTAATTTAAAAGCGTTACAGGTTTATGAACGATTAAAGTCTTATGGATACCAAGGAAGCTATCCGTCAGTAGTGCTCTTTTCTCGGGAATACCGTAAACCTAAAGAAAACGCATATCATCCTCTTGTCTTTTTGCCGGGAGAAGAAGCCCAAGTTGACTGGTTTTTCTTTAATCATGAATGCTTCGGCCAGGTTGCGGGTTTTGTGTATGTACTTAGTTTTTCCCGTTATGCCTGGGGAATGTTTTATCCGAAAACATCCTTTGAATTTTTCCTGGCCGGGCATCTGGAATGTTTTAAGCATATTGGCGGATTAGCCCATTGTCACCGGTATGACAATTTAAAGAGCGTTGTTCTTAACCGCGTGCCTGTAATCAAATATAATCCGCAGTTTTTGGATTTTTCACGGTTTTATGGCTTCTCAATATACTTGTGTAATCCTTATAAAGGCAACGAAAAAGGGCGCGTAGAACGGCTTATTCGGGATATCCGCGTATTTCTTTATGCAGAAACCTTCGTTGACCTTAATGACCTCAACCGAAAATTCCACCTCTGGCTTGAGAAGCGCAATAACACTTTACATCGCTCTACAGATAAAATCCCTAAAGATCTTCTTGTTCAAGAACGCCTGATTCGCCTGCCGCAGCAGGCATATCTGCCGCGGCGTATTATTCCGGCGGTTGCCTCCCAAACGGCGTTAGTTGAATTTGAAACGAATAAATATTCTGTGCCATCCACCTGCGCCGGTAAAGCTGTTGATATTGCGGCTTATCCTGAAGATATACATATTTCCTTATCCGGGGGAAAAGTCGCTATTCACAAGCGCTGCTTCGCTAAAAAACAGATGATCCAAAATCCCCTGCACGCGGAAAGACTTCTTAATCATACCCCCAATTTTAAAATGAAGCGTATCCTGCAATTGATAACCGGCATGGATAAAGCTTTTTTAGAATTTATCACTAAGCAGGATACTGAAGATGAACGTATGCGTGTGGCGTATGAATTTTTCACGTTGTTAAAAACCCATTCCCGGGCAATGGTCATCTCAGCCGTAAAAGAACTTAACTCTATGCCTTGTTTTAAAATCAAAGCACTCAGAAGCCTTTTGCATTTACCTGAACCTGCGGAGTCAGCGCTTCTCTGGCCGCAAAATCAAAAACTATTAAATCTTACCTACGAAGAAAGGAGTTTAAATGACTATGACCCCAATACAACAGATTTGGGAACAGCTTAAATTCGTCTCTGACTGTTCCTCTCTGACAGATGACCAAATCAAAACCATTCTTCCGATTCTTAAGGAAGAGGCTTTGGCAAAAGAGATTAAGCGCATGCGCTATTTATTGCAGCGTTCCGGTATCAAACGAATCAAACGACTGGAGGATTTTGACTGGAAATTTAATCCCCGGCTGCTCCGCAGTGAAATTATGGGCTTTAGCGAATCTTCCTGGAATACGGAAATCAAAAATCTGGTACTGATCGGCCCCAGCGGTGTCGGAAAATCTCACCTTGCCTCGGCTATCTGTTACAAGGCCATTCAAAAAGGCATACCCACAGCCTTTATTAGCTGCTTTGACCTGGTGAATAAACTTAAAACTTCAACCAACAAACACACCATGTTATTGTATTATTCCACTGTCAAGCTCTTATGCTTAGATGAGCTCGGCTATGTCTTTCCAACCCAGGAACAGGCTAATGACATTTTTCAGATTATCTCAAAACGCTCTGAGTTGGTGTCAACTATTGTCACTACCAATCTGATCCCATCCCACTGGGGAAAGATATTCGAGGCTTCTACTGCTACCGCTATTTTAGATAGGCTGAATTTAAATGGGAGTTTTATTACCTGCGAAGGGAGGTCTTATCGAAGTAAAAAATAACCGGGTGCTTTTTATATAGCGGGAATCACCACCGCATCTATAGAATCAGGATGCTTATGATTAGCTGCTAGAGAATTTTTTTCTACAACTCGGCTGATTGCCCGCTATCCTTTATTTCCCGAGGGCCCAGCTTTATTATTTTTGGCTCCATTTTAATTATCGCCAACATTTATAAAAGAACTATCATAAAATTCTGGAAATTTCCCTTGGAAGCTTTGTAGCATTTCTTGCTGAGAATCTAATAACATCTTTTCTGATGTACGACAAGAATATGTATTCATATAAGTTGATTTTGGTAAAACATTTAA
>JAKLQT010000213.1 GCA_022013205.1 Candidatus Omnitrophota bacterium
AATTATTAATGTTAAAACTAAATCGCCGAAGGATCTAAAAGGCACATATATTAAAACTGCCTATAGTGATTTAGAAGATTTATATGGGGGAATAATTCATGGCGGTGAAATTAATGCGTTAAGCTATAAAGTTTCTGCAAGTTGGGATAGAGGCGAAAATTTAGAAAATGTATGGGGAGGCAAAGAGCGAGAATTGAACAGGGTGGATGTGCGTGGAGATTATGATTTGGATTTTGATAAGAAGATTTTTGTGCAGAGCGGCCAGATTGATGGTCAATATCAGGTCCGTTGTTTAAATGGAGGAAGTTTTAAGGAAATTATACCCGGAGAGAGATATTATCGAATAGGATACGAACAAGGAGAGTTGCAGTTAACTGCTTACCGGAATAGGAGTAGGCCGCATGAACTTAGTATTAGTGGTGGAAGCGTGAAAAGCGTTGAATCTGATTTATATAATCTAGACTTGAATCATTCTTTTGCTTGGGGGGAGAACTTGTCTTTTGTTTGGGGGGGGAACATATCAAAGGAAAAGGCAGTAAACCCAGATATTATTTATGATAAACTAACCGCACGGCTCTGGTCAGCTTATTTGCAAAATCAGATACGTTTAACAGAAAAGGTTATTATGAGTCTTGGCAGCAGAATTGATGATGATTCGGTTCGTGGAAATAATTTTACCCCTAGGATAGGCTTTGTTTATGAACCAATTGAAAATCATGCGTACAGAATATCCTATTCAACAGCGTATAGAAAACCTTCTTTTTTAGAACTGTTTCGATATCTAAAAAATAAGTCAGGAACCAATCTTGGGAATGAAGATCTTGATAATGAGGAGCTTAAGAGTATTGAATTAGGCTATTATGGGATTTTTTCTAAAAATTTAAAGGGCAGTGTAGCGTTATTTTTTAATGAAATTGAGCACTTGATTGAGGAATATACAGTTTCAAGCAAAGTGTTTAATTATAGAAATATCGAGCAAAAAGTGGAATCCTTGGGGGGAGAAATTGAAGCAAATTATGCAATACAAAATGGAATTAGTTGTTTTGCTAATTATGCGTATGAGTATTTGCGATATAAAGATTCCGGAGAACGGATTAAGTCATCGCCGCTAAATAAAATAAACCTCGGAATAATAACAGAGCTGACAAAAGAATTTTCCGTAAATATGTTTGTAAGTTATGTTGATAGCGTGGAATGGGCGCAAAGCGGAGTATATACCGTGGATTCAAAAACGCCGTCATATACATTGTTAAATTCTAGAATCGCTTACAAGTTTACGGAAAATGGAAAAGCTACTATGGAAATTTTTAATATTTTAAACGATAAGCATAAGGAATATCCGTATGGAGAGGAGATCGGACAACGAATAACGGTAGGAGTAAACTATAACTTCTAATTTTGGAGAGTTTCCTGAATGGAAAAAAGGGGCTCTAAATGATTTTAGGGGGTATTATTATTTCAAGAGTAAGGTGCTTATATTAGGAGCAGAATTTATCCATTTTTGAACATGCATTATAAAGTTTAGCCTGTAATAAACGTTTTTTTAGGGGTAAATAAAAATACCAGACTCATTTGTCCAGAGTTATTTCTATAGTAATATGCGTGTTTTTAGGGAAGCTTAATATATCTTCGCGCAGGAATTTAAGTTTACGCGTTCCGGAGCGTTTATAAGCTATTTTGAAAGGTTTTATCTTGATTTCTGTTATCTTATAATCTAGAAAATCAATTTTTTCAGGGTTGACGAAAATAATGCTTAATCTGCGTTGCGCGAAATAGCAGGACATGGAAACTGTATCAGAATCTTTAAACTGCCTGCTGCTTAATTTCGGTTCAATTATCATGTTTCCGAAATGCCCCTTTACTCCAAATACCTGAGTCAGCATCGTGAGTATATACCAGCTTGCCGATCCGGTAAGGTAAGAATACATACCTTTACCTTCCAGGTTAAAATATTCAGGCAGGCAGGGGTATATTTTGCTCACCCGAGTATTTGTGGCCAGGTGCATCAGGCTTTCCAAAACCGAAAATCCTTCCTGCACAAAGTTTCTCTGATATAAAGCATAAGCAAACATAACGCACATATGGCTGAATACCGATCCGTTTTCTTTTTCTCCGTATGAAAACGCGAATGCGCGCCCTAAGTCTGTTTGAGGTTTTTTGAAATCTGTATTTAACCTGAAACTGCCCAATTTCTTGTCTTTCAGATATTTGTTAGCGGCAGCAAGAATGTGTTTGGTTTGTTTTTTTGAAGATATTCCGCTCATTATCGGAAATACCTGGCCTGTGAGGGTCATTCTAATACGGCTGTTTATTTTTCCCTCGACTCTCTTGCCTCTGTTATCATAGTATCCATTAAAAAATCCGCTGTTTTTGTTTAGAGCGATCCATTCTTTTTTGCGCACATGTGAAAACATCCATTGCCATTTTTGAGAAAGGTCAGCAATCAGATTCTCTAATTTTACGGAAACTTTTTTACCGGAAACTCTGGTTTTTACGGCATTGAGATACCTGCGTAAGAGAGTTACTTTTTCATCTGAACGGTTATAGTTTATAGGCCTACTGTGCAAACGGTCAAGAAGGATGAAAAGCTCTTTTGAGATGCGGATGGTTTTTTTCTTTCTTCTCTTTTTTAATTCCAGCAGCAGCATGGTGATCTCATAGATATTGCGGGCATAGAAACAGGTGAAGGCAACGCTTTCGCCTTTTTCGCTGGCCATGTCCAGCCCGTCGTTCCAGTCAGCATCTTCAAGTTTAATATTATTATGCTTGCCTACATTGAAGAACTGAACCATATGCTGTACCAGTATATGCTCTAATACGGTTCCCTGATAAAGATGTCCGTCTTTGGTGTGTAGTTGTTTAAAATGCTTAAGATTCGGGTTCCAGGAAGTATCTATCTCTTTTGCCCTGGATAGCTGAGAATCATAAAAGTATGTTGATTTACCGAAGAGAATATCAAAATCACCGGTCTGGTTTATGTAAAGCTGCAGAGTGAAGAATGGCCATACTCCGTGATCCATCCACACGCGGCTTATCTTATTGCGGTCTGAAATAAAAACCCCTGGTTTTTTAGTGATAATAGTCGCGTTTGTACCGTCAATCCTTACTCCGGAAAAATTGGCGATGAGAATATCTCTGATCTGCTCTGGATACGCGAGGATCAGTGTAAGACAATCCTGCCAGAGATCCCGCCATCCCTTACCGCCCCGGCCATAGTCAAAATCAGGCAAGAAAGAACAGCCGAATATTTTTCTTAAAATCGGCTGAAGCCCTACCCAGCGCAGCCAGTTGTCATTGATCAGCTCTCCTGTACAAAAGCTTATGGCATCTATTCTTTTTTTCCAGTAATCTATATTATCTCTTAAAGCATTCTTAACTTTATCTATATTGTTAAATTTCTCATATATTCTTTTTATTTCGCTGGGCTGCTGGGCGATGCCGAGCATTAGAATATAAGTTATCGACTCATCAGGGATCAGGGTTTTTTTCCTGAATCGCAACGCTCCGATCGCTTCTTTTCCGTGATGGCGTGCCTCGACCTTTTTAACAGGCGCGTAATCCTCAAATACAGCCCTGGGGCAAATAAAAGAACCGCCTTCGCCGATAAAAGATTCAATAGATGGAAACTGGCCGATGCATAAGGCGGAGTCTTCTTCGCAGCCAAGCACATAATAAGAATAAAAATTAATTTTATGCCCGCGTTCATCAAAAGACATCTCCGGTTTTACGATAATACCGTTACTGGCCAGTTTGGTCCTGTGCAGTAAGCTTGTGACATGGCGGTGATCGCGCAGGTTATCTGCCGACCTTCCGAATATAGGAATAGCTGATGTAGGTGTAAAAGTTATTGCCCGCGCGGAGGTATTGATTATTTTAACGGTCATTAATTCCACGTGTTCTCCGCTGGCTGGAATAAAGTTGGTAATTTCCGCCGTAAGGCCGATAATTTTATTAGTTCTTTTTACGGTATGCCAGAGTATGCCGGCTTTTAAAGTGACCTCTTCATCATGATTATCAGGTAGATGAGGAGTACCGTTTATTGCCCAGTAGTTATTTTGATTTATATATATCCAGAAGTTCCTGCCGGAAATAGTTGAGTAAAGGTCTTCACTGGTGACTGGAAGCATTAGAAAATTATTCTGGCCTATCTTTATATCTCCTTTAAGCAAAGGAGTTACCGAGGACATAAATTCTGCCTCATTTGCCAAAGGAAAGTAGAGACGGCTTATTTCTTCCGGTTTGGAGAATATAAAATCCCCGTTGCGATTTGTAAAAGTCCATAAGTCATTTTTCATGAATATTGTTTTCCTGGTTAAAGAGTTAAATGTCTATCTTTTAAAAAGCTAACAGAAAGGGGAATTTTTCTAAAGCTATATTATAGAATGAAATTTACGTTTAATCAAGGAAAAACATGGGTGGAGTTTACCCGTTTTTCTCCAGACACATGTTAGCAGGTTGACATTAATATTGTTATATGTTAAAATTTTCTTAAAATAATGATATAAAAATCACTTAACTTTTATAAAATAAATAAGTTATGAAGTTTTTCCAGGAAGTAAAGGGAGTGATGCTAAAAAACAATTACAGGAGATATCCAAATGAGACTATTTGTAACGGGAGGACTGGGATTTATCGGCAGTAATTTTATCAGATATATGTTAGGCGAATATCCGAAAGTGAGCATTGTCAACTTTGATAAGCAGACATATGCTTCATGCAAAGTGAGCCTTAAAGACATAACAGGCAGTAAGAGATACCATTTTATAAAGGGTGATATATGCGATAAAAAGGCTGTTAAAAATGCGATGGCCGGATGCGGCGCGGTTATAAATTTTGCGGCTGAGAGCCATGTGGACAGGTCTATAAAAGATCCTGTTGTTTTTTTGAAAACAAATATTATTGGGGTGGAAGTACTTTTAAATGTAGCAAAAAGTATGAAAATAAAAAAGTTTATACAGATAAGTACAGATGAGGTCTACGGCTCGCGTCTTCGGGGATCCTTCAAAGAAGGAGATATCATGGAGCCGAACAGTCCGTATTCTGCAAGCAAAGCGTCCTCGGATCTGATTGTCAGGGCATATTCAAAGACATATGATTTTAACGCGATGATTACCCGTTCCAGTAATAACTTCGGGCCTTTTCAGTTCCCGGAAAAGGTAATTCCGCTTTTTATAACCAATCTTTTGGAGAATAAAAAGGTTCCGCTTTACGGAGATGGGGGCAATATACGTGACTGGATTTATGTAATGGATAATTGCGCGGGTATTGATCTGGTCTTAAGAAAGGGAAAAGGCGGAGAAATATATAATATCGGAGCAGGCAATGAAATAAATAATATGCAACTGACTAGAACGATTCTTAAAATACTCGGGAAAAGCGATAAATATATAAAATATGTAAAGGACCGTCCCGGCCATGACCGCCGCTATAGTATTGACACAGGTAAAATTTCCAAATTAGGATTCAAGCCGCGGGCCTCTTTTCAAGAGGCAATACTTTCTACGGTTAACTGGTATAAGGCAAATCAATCATGGTGGATGATATTAAAAAAAGAATATTGATCACAGGTATCAACGGAATGCTGGGGCAAGACCTGGCGCCTGTGCTTAATAGTCAATACAGCATCAGCGGCATAGATCTGCAGGCCGGCGATAGCAGGTATGCTTTTTTTTGTTGTGATATTACTGATGCCGAAGGATTGAAAAAGGTTTTTGAGGAAATTAAGCCCTGGCTGATAATTCATGCAGCAGCTTTTACTGATGTTGACGGCTGTGAAAAATATCCGGAAAAAGCCGAGGCTATAAATGTCCAGGGAACAAGGAATATTGTCGGCTTATGCCGGGAATATAATATAAAACTTATATATATCAGTACGGATTATGTTTTTGACGGAGAAAAACTCTCCGCATACACAGAAAGTGATCCAACCTCGCCGCTCAATGTCTATGGCCGGACAAAACTTCTTGGTGAGGAGTTTGTACTGACCGGCTTGACTGATGGACTCATCGTCAGAACAAGCTGGCTCTTTGGAAAAGGCGGTAAAAACTTTGTAAAGACGATCATAGCTAAGTCGGCTCAGGCTGATGTATTGAAAGTTGTCAATGACCAGAGAGGCTCTCCGACACACACGGTTTCATTATCTCTGGCTTTAAGAGAATTAATCAGATCTGTTTTTTTGAAGCCTGCGAAATCGGAAAACTACGGTGTATATCATGTAAGCAACAGTGAAAACTGCACCTGGTATGAATTTGCCAAAACGATTGTCGATTTGTGCGATATTAATGTTGATCTAGTTGCGGTTGACTCAACGCAGCTTGCGCGGCCGGCAAAAAGGCCCAGGCGGTCTATTCTTGATAATAGCCGTTATGAGCAAATAACTAAAAACAAACTTTGTCCATGGCGGCAGGCTCTGCAATCGTATCTTTCTGATCGTTAAGCAGTATTTAAAAAGTAAGCGCTGATCATGTATAAAGCCATGCCGGAAATATCCGCAGGGGCGGTATTGTAAAGGGAGACTGATGGTAAAATGAAAAACAGAATTTGCAAAAAGCGTTGAGTTCACTCGGGCAATGGGAACCGGAGGCTAATGAAGTTTAAGGAGTTAGCAGTTTACTTCCAGAGGTTGGAATCAATATCTAAGCGTCTTGATATGACAGACATACTGGCGGAGCTTTTTCAAAAAGCATCCCAGGATAAAAAAGTAAATATTGAGGAAATCGTATATCTTAGCCAGGGCCATCTTTTGCCTTCATTCAAAAATATAGAATTTCAGATGAGCGAAAAGCTTATCCATAAAAGTATTGTTCTTGCTACGGGTAAACCGGATGAACTGATAGAGGATATGTTTCAGCGGATCGGTGATTACGGGGAAGTTGCTCAAAAACTGTGTAAAATATATATTGAAAATTTAAGTATTACAGATGTGTATAAAAAATTAACTGAGTTGGTTGGGTTTTCCGGCGCGGGCGTAGTGGTAAAGAAAACCGAATTTCTGGCAGATTTACTTAAAAGTATAAGCCCCATTGAGGTAAAATATATTATCAGGATAATACTGGGTAAACTCAGGTTGGGAGTGGGTGATCCTACTTTCTTAGATAGTTTATCGCTTGCTTATAGCGGTGATAAAAATTTGCGCAAACACCTTGAGCGGGCTTATAACCTATGTTGTGATCTTGGGCTTGTGGCAAAGATCTTATTTTCTGAGGGAATTGAGCGTATAAAGGGCTTTGAAGTTATTGTCGGCTGTCCGATCCGCATGGCTTTGGCCGCGCGAATGCCTGGGGCAAAAGAGATCATTGAAAAGATCGGCACCTGCGCGGTGGAGGCAAAATATGACGGATTCCGCTGCCAGGTGCACAAAAACGGCAAAGAAATTCAAGTATATTCCCGCAATCTGGAAAATACAACACATATGTTTCCGGAGATCAAAGAAGGCACATTGGCTCAAGTTAAGAATAAAAATGTGATATATGAGGGTGAGGCAATAGCATATGATCCGCAAACAGGAGAGTGCCTGCCGTTTCAAACTACTGTACAGCGCAAAAGAAAACACGGTATAGCATCAATGCGTAAGCTGTTTCCACTCAAGCTTTTTGTTTTTGACTTGCTGTACGCTGATGGTGACCTTACCGATAAAAGCTATGAGCAAAGGAGAAAGATCCTGACATCGGTTATCGGCAAAGGTGATGTTTTAGAGGTTTCTCCTGTACATATTGTCAAGACAGCCAGGGAGCTGGAAAATATTTTTGAAGAATCGCTTCGGGAAGGCCGTGAAGGGATTGTGGCCAAACGCCTGGATGGTGTGTATAAGGCAGGAGGAAGAAATTTCAACTGGATAAAATTAAAGAGTTCCTATTCTGGGGAGCTTAATGATACAATTGATTGTGTGATTGTAGGCTATTATTTCGGTAAGGGATTGCGGGCATCTTTAGGGTTAGGGTCGCTGCTTGCCTGTGTTTATGATAAAAAAAGTGAAACATTCAAAACAATCGCTAAGATCGGTTCAGGTTTAACAGAGGATGAACTGGTAAAATTTAAAAAAATGCTTGATAAGATTAAGGTAAATAGTAAGCCGCCAAAAGTAGATTCTCTTATTGAACCTGATGTATGGGTTGAGCCGAAATATGTCATCGAGGTCCAGGCAGATGAAATAACCCGCAGCCCGGTACATACCTGCGGTAAGGCGCAAGATAAAGATTCAGGTTACGCGCTTCGTTTCCCCAGGACAGTGGATAAGATCCGTGAGGATAAGGACGCGCAGGACGCGACAACAGTTAATGAAAACATAAATCTATTCAAAATGCAAGGGAGGAAAACATAATATGCTGAAAGAAGCTTTGCTTTGGGAAGAATTTACAGGAAAAAGTGTCCGGTGCCAATTGTGCATGCGCAAGTGTAATATAGATGATGGGAATATAGGATGGTGTCAAACCCGTTTAAATAAAGACGGCAAGCTATATGCGCTTACTTATGGGAAAGTGGCAGTATTAAGCGTATCTTCTATTGAGAAAAAACCAATGTTTAATTTTTTTCCAGGCACACTGTGGCTTTCCTTAGGCAGCCTGGGGTGTAATTTTCAGTGTCATGGCTGTCAGTCATGGGAGGTATCTCACTGTGATGTAAAAAAGGGATTAAGCAATACTTCTTATCTGAGCCCGGAAATGGCTGTAAGAAAAGCAAAAAAAAACGGCTGTAAGGGTATTGCTTTTACATATAATGAACCGACAATGTGGTTTGAGTATGTGCTGGATGTATTTAAACTGGCAAAACAAGAGGGAATATCCACTTGTTTCGTAACTAACGGTTATATGTCTCCAAAGGCGCTTGATATGCTTGCTCCGTATCTTGATGGATTCTGTCTGGATGTAAAGGGCGCTTTTATGGAAAGCTATACGCGTATTGCTGATGTCTCTGATATCAATATTGTTTTCAGCAACGGCAGTGACGCTAAACGTAAATTTGCTATACATGTGGAAATTGTCACCAATGTTATTCCTGGTTATAATTCCAATGAGAAGGAAATGAAGGAGATAGCTGCCTGGATTTTTGCGGAACTGGGAAAGGACACTCCCTGGCATTTAACAAGGTTTTTCCCTTACGGGGGGCTCAAGGATGTAGCGCCGACCCCTATTAATCAGCTGGAAAACCTAAGAAATATGGCTTTGCGTGAAGGCCTTTTGTACGTTTATATCAGTAATGTTTCCGGGCATGAAGCTGCGAATACTTACTGCCAGAACTGCAAGAAGGCGCTTATTAAGAGAAAGGAATATGACGTGGTGGAAAGTAAGCTTAAAGAGGGGCACTGTGCTCATTGCAATGCGATTATTTGCGGTAGATTTGCTTTTAACGGATAGCATTATCAGTGTAATCAGGTTCCTTTTATCACTCTAAATAAGAAAGAAGCTTTTATGCCGTGTTTTAGTTCTCTGAAATTTTTTTACTGCATAGGAAAGTATAAAAATACTTTCCTGTCTCCGCCTGGTTTGCTTCGCAAATCAAAACGGCTGGGGCTGCGAAAATCGCCTATAACCGGCGATAAAAGTCATTGCCGAAGGCGATTTTCTTGAAATACCCGCACAAATTTAATCCTAATCTAACATGAAAAAAAAAGAGCAAAATATTTTTCTTCAAATATACGAAAAGTTATATACCTTTTACGGGCCGCAGCATTGGTGGCCGGCCAAATCCAGGTTTGAGATGATTGTGGGAGCGATCCTGACCCAGAATACCTCATGGGCAAATGTTAAAATAGCAATTACCGATTTGCGCAAAGGCCGGATGCTTACGCCGGGTAAAATTCTTAAAGCTGATATTAAAAAATTGGCAATGGCAATACGACCCTCAGGATATTTTAACCTGAAAGCAAAACGGCTGAAAAATTTTACAGCTTTTTTATTTAAACACTATAAAGGATCGTTAGACAGGATGTTTAATACCAGGACATCCATATTAAGAAAGATGCTTCTTGATGTGAACGGGATTGGGGAAGAAACGGCAGATAGTATCCTGCTTTATGCGGGTTATAAACCGGCGTTTGTTGTGGACGCGTATACCAGAAGAATATTCATACGGCATGGAATAATTTCAGCAAGTGATACTTACGCGCAAATACAGAAAAAAATCACAACGAATCTTAATAGTGATGAAGAATTGTTCAATGAATATCACGCTTTGATTGTTGCTCTGGGCAAAAATATTTGTCTTAAAAAAGTTCCGCTTTGCAAAATCTGTCCCCTGGCACAGGTGTGAAGAAGTAAAGGATGAGAATCCTAAAAAGCTTGAAGAAGATATTTATGTTTGCTATGATTTAAGTTTATGTAAAAGGTGCCGGGATGTTTTTCTGCGGAGAATAAAGTTTAAGGAGTTTGTATGATGCGAATTTTATTAACAAATAATGACGGGATAAACGCGGAGGGGCTTTATGTGCTTAACCAGCGTCTAGCTAAGTCATATGATGTCAGAGTTTGTGCTCCGGATATAGAGCAAAGCGCAATAGGCCACGCGATCACTCTAAACCGGCCGCTTAGGATAAAAGTTGAATGTTAATATCCCGAGTGTCAAAAAAAACAGGATCCGCGGGGTTATGATTACAAAACAGGGGAAGTCTTTATATAAGGAAGACTTTATCAGGCGGGATGATCCGCGAGGCAATAGTTATTACTGGCTGAGTGGAAAGGTTAAGTGGTTAGCAAAACCTGAGGGCTCGGATATTAAAGCTATTGAGGATTGCTATATTTCAATCACCCCTTTGCAGTTTGACCTTACGGATTATAAATCAATAGATGATTTAAAAGAAATGGATTTTAAGCTCCCATGAAATCAAAAGAAGATCTGATCAGTGCTTTAAATCGGATATGCCAAAAGGACAGCAGGTATAAAATAGATGCCTATTCATTTGTGCTGGCCGCGCTTAATATTACAATGGCAGCTCTTAACCGCGATGGGCATGTGAGCGGCCAGGAACTGGCGCATGGTATTAAGGATTTTGCTATCAGGGAATACGGCAGAATGGCACGCGCTGTATTTGAGCATTGGGGGGTTAAGACCACTGAGGATTTTGGCCATATCGTTTTTAATATGGTTGAATCCGGGGTACTTGGAAAGACAGAATCAGACAGCATCGATGACTTTAAAGAGGTTTTTGATTTTAAAAAGGAATTTGAGGACGAATATCCCTTCTGAAAAATTTGGTTCTTTCTTATTTAAGTTGGGAGAAAGAACCTGATTACAGCGACTAAATCCACAGATTACGCGGATTACACGGATTAAAGTATCGTTGGCAGTTCATAACTTGAATATATCAGGTTTTTAAATGGCAATCGATGC
>JAKLQT010000214.1 GCA_022013205.1 Candidatus Omnitrophota bacterium
CCAGTCCCTTTTCAACGCGCTCATTCTGTTTGCCCAAGGCCAGCAAAACAGCCCAGATAACGGAATTTCTCATATAGTAATCACCAAATCCGAAACTGCCATCTTTAGTAAGTATCACATCCGGCTGATTCCAGGGGTTTTTATTCTTAACTGTTAAGGTATTCCAGACCTTTTTAGTTAAATTAAGGCCTTCTTTGACAAAGCCCTCATATATTGCCAGCGCCGCGAATGAATAGCAAACTCCGGGCCAGATATTCTGAGAGTGGTATGATTCCTTATCACGCGCTTTATTTAAAAATACGGAATTCGTCGCGCCGTACATTGAATCCTTATCATTTAGCTTGAAAATCCATTTTATCGCGCTCTTTACTTTTTCATCAGGGAATATCCTTCCCAGCCCAAGCAAATACGCGTACCACTGCCCGGTAAGCTGAGCAACCATGCATGATTCATAGTCCCTTTTTTCCTCTTTTGCCGTTATATAAAATTTCCCGTTCCAGAGTTTGCTTTCGAAACTTCTTCTTCCCCTGGTAAATCTTTCCACACACCTTTGCGCCAGCCTGTTATCATTTAAATTTTCCGCGATCTTTTTCATGGCCAGAAGGCTGATAAGAAAAACTCCTGAATTATAAGCGCTTGCTCCTTTAAAGCCCCAGGTGTCAAAAGTCGTATCAAAACCCTCATTATCAGGCAATCCATCACCGTCAGTATCAAGCTTCAGGCTATATTCAAAAGCTTTTTTTAATGTTGGATACATTTCTTTTAAAAATTTAATATCCCCACTGCTTAAATAAGCATTATAACTTAGTAAAATAAACTTTGAATTAAGGTCTTTCCAAAGCGCCATAGTTGTGCCGTTTGAAGGAAGATCAATCCGCTCATAGCCGATATCATGCGGTACATATCCGGATTTGCGAATGCTTTTCTTAAACAGCAGCAATGCCTTTTCATTTAATCCCGGAAAAAGCAGCGCGATAGGTACAGAAGCGTAGAAATATACATCCAGTGTTCCCATCAAAGGACATATAAGCGGAGCCTCATAAAGGCTGAATTCACCATTTTTAGTAAGCCAGCTTGAAGAAATTAAAGTATATAAATTATTCATAAGCGCGTCGCAAAGCCAGCCCTCAAGACCCATTTCATCAATTATCGCGGGAAGGCGTGATGTCCTTTCCTTTAAGTCATCTTTGTTCTTATTTATATACAATCCGGCTTCCGGGCTCTTTTTAAAACTCCTCTCATAAAAATGGCCTAAAAAATGTTTTGGGAAATACCAGCTATGCACAAATGGTACTTTTTTATACTGCTTGGCATTAAGCTTAAAGGTAACTGCCAATGCCCCTCCGAGTTCTACGCTTTGACTAACACTTGGACGGCTCATCTGTATATTGGGAAGCCTTCCTGTATCACTAAAATATTCAAACGCGTCAAGGCCAACGTTAGGTTCAAAACAAAAGTTTTCTCTTTGCATATTCCAGGCAGTTAAGTAACTTACTTTCCCGATGCCTTTAGGCACCCCGATAAAGGTGTTTCCATCAGCAGGGTCATTGGGCAGCGGTTTTTTATGCAGAAATTCAATACCGATCATATTGTGATCTTTTTTGAGAATGTTATATCGCCCCACAGAATTCTTACTAATAAGATTCCTGGCTATAAACATAAGCCCCACTTCAATATCTTTATTTATCTTATTTTTTATCTCAAATTCGAATAAAGCTGAAGGCAGGCTTGAATTTTTCACATCACCCGGGATTAAAAATGACTGGGCGTTTAAAGACAGCTCCACAGGTAAATTATCATCACTGTAAACAAGGCGGGCATTCGGAAATTTACCGTTAAATTCAATGCTTTTGATAGTATTATAATTCGCGATTTTTTCGGTTTGAAGCAGTTTGCATATAGTAGCTGCCTGGGTATTTATATAAAGAGCAAAGTGAAAGCCAGATAGGCCTAAAGCCCTGCCTTTTTCTTTATTTTTCTGGTTTGCAATCGGGCTTGTCCAGTTATTCAAATAAGTTATATAATCAATTGTCCCGGAAGGTGTAATCTCCAGCTTTCCCGCGCCTATCCCGCCTAAAGGCACTCCGGATTTGACTTTTTGTTTTGAATTATAAACAGGCATGTATTTTCTCCTTAATAAAAATCATTGTATCAGGAGGTATCGGATAAGGCAAGTGAAATGAGATGACGTTATCGTGTTATCGGGTTAACGTGCCGCGGGTTGCTATAAAATATTTAGATGGATTGACTGATGAAGGCTGCTGTTTGCGGGTAAATTTTACGATCAACACTAATTTTCTCCCTGCCAAGGAACTTGACAGGAGACCGGCAAATTTACGCCGTGTTTTTAGCGCCGCGAAACTTGCTTCTCGGCTTATCACAAGGACAAAATCATAAGGCAGGGTTATTTAATTTTATATTGAACAATTAATAGACTCAACTGCTTTTTGGGAAAACGAAGAGGTAAAATCATCCTGTAGCTTTGGATCTAAAATTCTACCTAAAAACTCATCTACATCGTGATTTCCTGTTATCTTTTCAAGTTCAATGATCTGCCTGAATTCTTCTTTATGGAAGAAAGACGAAACTAATTCAGCAATCATACCTTTATCATAGTCTTCCTCCCATTGCGAGTAAAAAGCTATAACCTTTTCTAAGGTTGTAAAGAACCCTCTTTCCTCTGAATCAAGGAATTTTGCCATCCACTGTCCGTTGATTTTTACATAACGAATATCCTGAGGCATAATATCCCTTATTACCAGGCCTTTATACTTATCAAGCTCAAAACTTTTAAGCCATATCCTAAGCAGGCTTTCCAATTCTATATAGCGAAGTGTTTTTTCAACCACCCCAGAATCCTTTATGCCTTCTCTGGTTAAAATAGCCTTCATCTGCTCCCGGGTAAATTCCTCAATAAATTCCTCTATAATAACCGCGCTTCCTATTTTTTCGAACGATATAAATTTTAAAACATTCGTAAACGGGCTAAGACTCTTATATGCCTTGGCGAAATAGCTGGCAATCTCAAACCTCTCCTCAACGCCATAATTAAGGCCAATTTCATAAGGAAGAATTTTAATTATTACTTCTCCAAATCCGGGATGTTCAGCTACATAAATACTCGCATTCTTCCCAGGCTGTAATTGTCTTTTTACAATTATATTTTCCCTTTCTTTCAGCTTTTTTAGAATATATTTATCCTTGTCTCCAAAATCTCTCATCTCTTTAAAATCAACATCATTGATTCGCGCAACATCTGATCTATCTTGAAAGTCAACAAAATCGCGCGACGCGATTTCAATCGCCCTTAAAATAATATATCCATTGCGCAGAGTCTTTTCCAAAGCTTCACGGGTTTCCGCATAGTACTTATCCTCCGGTGATAATTTCTCAAGCGCTTCCATGTTTAAATATGCCGCATTAATAATATGTACAAGGAGCTGGTACAAATCATATGCTCCTGTTGTCTGAATAGCCGCGAGCTCTGCCCATGTATGCACTTTATCATAATCTTCATATGCCTGATTAGCATTAAACGCCTCAAGCAACTGTGCTGCCTGGCCAGAGATCCATTCCTTGGGGTTAGCATCCACCTGTTTGATTATATTTCTAACAATATCATTATCGCTTGCAAGCAACTCTCTGATATAGCCAACCAGCCTTTTTTTCTCTTCTTTCTGATCTCGGCAAAAAAAATCACTTAAGATTTTACTTTGCATGATCTGCTTATAAGCAATCAGCCCTGATTGTTTTCTTGATTCTATTGCAATAGCTCTTAAAACAACGTATCCCTTTCTAAAATTCTCATTAAATCCCTTTTCAGCTTTGGCAATAAACTCATAATATTTATCTGATTTCAGCAACTGCAGCCAGCCTTGCGCTAAACTGAAACTATGCGCAAAAATCTGTGTTAGATCGTACTCCCCCATTGTCCGCTGAGTTACAAACTCTGCCCAGGTATGCGCTTTTTCCGCTTTTTCATTTGCCGGCATATTATTAAAATCTTCTAGAATTTCCCTGCCTTCTGCCTCGATTTTTGTTTCTCCCCTATCTTCAACTTCCTCAATAATTTCTTTAATAATTTCATCTTCACTAAAAAGAAGTTGTTTTATAATCGGATAAAATGGATTACCAAAATCTTTATTTTTCTCGAAATTGAAAAATACTTGTATTAAATCATTGTTCAAACACTCTTCTCTGATATCACTCTGAATATTATCTAATAATTCATCGTCTGCTTTAGTAAACTTTTTAATCTTTTGAATTTTTTTA
>JAKLQT010000215.1 GCA_022013205.1 Candidatus Omnitrophota bacterium
TGCGTTGCGGCCCGATTTGATTTGCTAAACAAACATTATTTGCTCAATTGAAGCTTACAGGAACCTTTTAAAAACGATATCTTAGAGGATGGTGCAGAGTTGATTTATGCTTGAAGAAAATCTTAATAACAGAATAAAGCTGGCCTTAAATTTTCAGGAACCTGATCGTGTGCCAATCTGTGAGTTTATTGATAGCCCTAAGGTTTTTCGATATTTTAGCCATAGCAAAGATATTGCAATAGGCGAAAAAGTAAAGGCTTATCATGAGCTTGGTATTGATGTTTGCTGGCAGTTTGAGAGGCGCAGAAATTACCGCCATGAAGGATTTTTAAAAAGACTGCAGAAATTTGCCCTTCGCAAGCTGAAAATAGAGGTTTTAAGTGATAATGAACTAAATGAAGAGATGGAGGATTTCAGGCAGCAGCAAGGGCTTTTCGCGCCGCATACTTATTTGGCAATGTCAGCAGAAGGTATTTTAAGTGTTGCCTATAAAATGTTTGGCTACGAGGAATTTTGCAAAAAAATGTATGTAGAATTGATACAGATAGAGAGGCTGATAGACATATACGCGGAAAATTTATACCAGCGGGCGCTTAGGTTTGCTGATGCTGATCTGGGGCCGCTATTTTTTATTAACGATGATATTGCCTATGATAAAGGCCTCATGTTTTCAAAGGTATTTTTAGTGCAGCACTGGCTGCCGAGGATTCAAAGATCAATAGAACCTCTTAAGGACAAAGGGATAAAGGTTATTCTGCATTCCCGCGGCAATATCACTGGAATATTAGATGAGCTGATTAATTTAGGTATTGACGGTATTCACCCCATAGACCCGCTTTGCGGTATGAATATTGGTATTTTAAAAAAAACGTACGCAAAAAATCTGCTTTTATTCGGCAATATCGATATTTCCGGATATAACTCTGTCCAGGTCATAGAAGAGAAGACTAAAAAATGCATTAATAATGCTTCTTTTAATGGCGGCCATTTTATAGGCTCAGTTAAAGGCATTGGTAAGAGTTTAAGCCTGCAGGAAGTTTTTACCTATTTTACATCATTGAATGAATACGGAAAATATAACCATCCAGAAAATCAGGCCTAATTCACATCAGCAACTTTTCATACCGCAATAAGTTAAATAATTTGTAAAAACTTTTATAATGTGTTATACTGTATTTAGGGTAGCTAATAAGTTTACCTCACAATATATAGCATAAAAGGAATAAACAATGCTTTTTTTATGCCCACTTATTAAACTAATTATAAAACTAATTAAAATCACACATATCATCTTTATGGTTATTTTTTTGGTTATAACTTTTAATTTGATCTGGTTACGCTTTGTTTATGCCGATAATCTGAAAGAGATTATTAATACTACGTCTGATAATTATCGGATTCCA
Organism: Candidatus Omnitrophota bacterium; assembly: GCA_022013205.1. Lineage (GTDB taxonomy): Bacteria > Omnitrophota > Gorgyraeia > B26-G9 > B26-G9 > JAGLQQ01. The sequence continues at coordinate 1,404 of JAKLQT010000215.1, forward strand.
TCAGAGCTTATATACCGGGTAATTGAGGTAGAAAGCAGTTTTAATCCTTATGCCCAAAGCCTTGCAGATGCGCGCGGACTTATGCAAATAACACGGCCTACATGGGATTGGATATGTCGGGATTTTCTACAGGTTTCCTGGTCTTTTGACGAGGATTCATTTAATTGCGAAAAAAATATTATTGTTGGAACCAGATTTCTGGCCTGGATAAAAGATTATCTTCATAAACATGAAAATGAATTGAATGCAGAGCAGGATGATTTACTTCTGGCTTGCTATAATGCCGGGCCGGGTACAGTGAAAAAATACGGCTTTCGGGTTCCCCCTTTTGAAGAAACACAAATTTATGTAGCTAAGATCAATAAGATCCTTTCGCATTAAAGGTGGACCATATTGCATAAGTGAAGCCGTGACAAGATTATAGGTAAATTTTACGCTTTGGCACAAATTTTCCCCGCTAAAAAGCAGCGGGACCGGCAAATCTGCGTTGTGTTTTTGGCGCTTCAGAAACTCACCCCGCCAGAATGCGGCGGGGCTCAGACAGTTTTCGCGCCCAAAAGGGTACCCAAAAACATAACGAATATTTGCCTAAATTTGTGAACGCGCTTAAAAATTCACCCACAATCTTTATTTGAAGTCCACACTAAACAAGAAAGAGCCATAAATAATAGTTATAAATAGGGTAGTTTTAACGTTTTACCTATGGTAATATATGTTTTTAGTCAATGTGGATTAAATCTTTTTCAGAGTAATTAAAACTATTTAAAGATTTAATAAATAGCAAAACAAATACGCAAAACAAATAGCAAAATAATAATTGAATTTTAAATAAAATGGTATATAATATATATTCTGGTGTTTTATACATAGTGTCTACACCGATAGGGAATCTGAGAGATATTACTCTTAGAGCAATAGATGTTTTGTCGGCTGTGGATATAATCGCTTGCGAGGATACACGCCGCACACAGATTTTATTGACTAAATATGAAATAAAAAAACAGTTAGTTAGTTACTTTGAATATAATAAATTAAAACGGATTGATTTTATTATTCGCTCTTTGAAGGAAGGCAAAAGCATCGCGTTGGTCTCTGACGCGGGAACTCCTGGAATCTCTGATCCCGGGGCAAGTTTAATAAAAAGGGCTATTGAAGAAAGTATCACGGTTGAAGCTATCCCGGGCGCATCAGCCGTGCTTACGGCTTTAACGGTTTCCGGGGTTCCGATGCATAAGTTTACTTATGTGGGATTTTTGCCTGTTAAATCCGGCGCGAGGAAAAAGGCGCTGCAGCAATTAAAAGCAGAAGAAAAGGCAGTTGTAATATTTGAATCACCGCACAGGCTTAGTAAAACACTTCCTGCAATCAAGGAAATTTTCGGCAATATTAATATTGTTATTGCGCGTGAGCTGACAAAAAAGTTTGAAGAAATTCTTCGTGTTAAAATTGAAGAAGCGATAACTTATTTTGAAA
>JAKLQT010000216.1 GCA_022013205.1 Candidatus Omnitrophota bacterium
AAAAATATTCTGAAGTAAACTTTTAGGAAAATATAACTTCGGCCTGAAAAATACTATATTAACTAACACCAAATTTACCATTAAAATGCTGATCATTACTGTAACCATAAAAATAAGTTTTATGTTTACGATGTCATGTTTTTCATGCCAGATATTATGACTCATTTTTAATTTTATATTCATGCCTCCCGCCTTTCTAATATAAAACCATAAATGAGGTTAATAGAAGATTAAAATAAAATTAAAAGATTTTAATGTCGCCCTGGGGCTGATAATTGTATCCTAAGTCAAGGGAAGGCTTACAGTAAAGGTGGATCCTTTTTTAAGCTTGCTTTTTACTTTTATATCACCAAAATGCTTTTTAGCTACGGAGAGGGCAATGCTGAGGCCTAATCCATTTCCGGGGTCATTGCCTTGATTAGATATGTCCTTATGAAAGAAATTGCTAAATATTTTCGCCAGGTCTTCTTCTGCAATGCCGGGCCCCTTATCAGTAATAGAAATTTCCACTTGCTTGTTATTGCATTCAATTATAATTTTTATCAATCCATTAGGCGCGGTAAATTTTATTGCGTTATGAATCAGGTTGAAAAATAAACACCGCAGATGTTGGGCATCACCCCTAAGCTTTATCATTTCTCCCGGCATATTAATTTTTAAGTCGATATTCTTATTTGCAGCGAGGATTTTGCTTTTTTCAAATATTGCTTTTATAAAATCATTAAAATTAATTTCTTCAATATTAAATACCTCGGGATTATAATCAAGGCGCATAAGCACCAGCATATCGTTAATGCTTTTGAGCATACGCGCAACTTCTTCTAAAATGGTTTTAATTACGCGCTTATATTCATCAATGTTTTGTTCTTTTCTTAATACAACTTCTGACTCTCCCTTTATGATTGCTAATGGCGTCTTTAACTCATGGGCAAGCTCAGAGCTGAATTGCTCGATATAATTAAATGATTTCTCTAATCTCGAAATCATCTCATTGAATGCGTCAACTAAATACCGCATCTCGATATCGATATGGTCAGCTTTTACCCGCACGCTTAAATCCTTATACGTAATTTGCCGGGATATCTTTATAACCTCCTCTATCGACTTCAAGATGCGGGCGGCAAAATGGCTCCCAAACAGGCCAGCCAAAATTAAAACCAACGGAATAAAATTAAGGAGGTGAAAAAATCTTTTTCTCAATAACTTGCTTAAAGGAGATGAAGAAGTCCCGATTGTTATCAAGCAGCTACCTAATGACGGATGTGAAAATTGGTAGCAGATAACTCTTAAACTGATATTTGCCAGGTTTATGTTTTTAAAGGAAGGCGTTTTTTTAGCTGATGCTTGTATGTTTTCAATTACACGGGATAAGTTTTTTTCCTCAACCATATTAAGATTGTTTATTATTTCTTTATTTGGTAACCGCACAGAGATAAAATCATTATCAAGATTAAGCTGATTGCTTTTTCTAAGCCAGTTATTTTCAGTCAGCCATATTTTATTTTCAAGAGGGTGCCTGCCTTCTAAACGTATGACTCTGCTTCCGGCAAAAACCAATGAATCCATGTCGTTGCCCAGTACATCCACATATTGAATTATTGCCTTATTAATTTCCCGTGCTTTTTGAGTAAGCTCTTCATCAAGTGCATGGTATAAAGTATAATGCAGGCTTAAGTAAATAAGTCCGCTGTATATTATCAAAACGAAAGCCAAAAGGATTATATACAACGTTCTGATCTTAAATAGTATAGAATTAAACTTCATTTTTTCTTTTGGGCCAGCATGTAGCCTGTACCCCGTATAGAATGAATGAGTTGTTTTTTGAAACCCTTATCAACTTTATTGCGAAGATATTTCACATAGACATCAATGACATTGGAAAAACTGTCAAAATCCTCGTTCCAGACATGTTCAGAGATCATGGTTCTGGTAACTACATGTTCGGCATTCAGCATGAAATATTCCAGAAGAGAATATTCCTTACTGGTTAATGATATTTGTTTACCGCCGCGCATTACCGTATGGGATATCTGGTCTAATGTCAAATCAGACACTATCAGAGTAGTTGTTTTATTTTCTCTTTTTCGACGGAGCAATGCTCTTATCCTGGCAAGCAGTTCTTCAAAAGCAAATGGTTTGCTTAAATAATCATCCGCTCCGGCATCCAGACCGAATATTTTGTCATTAAGCCCGCTTTTTGCGCTCAAGAATAATATTGGTACATCAACTTTTTCGCTGCGGATTTCACGGCAAACATTAATGCCATTTTTACCCAGTAACATTATATCGATGATGATCAAATCATACTGGCTTGTACCGGCTAAAAAAAGCCCTTTTTCTCCGTCATAAGCAACATCTACTGTATAGTGCTCTTCTTTTAAGCCGCGTTTAACAAAACTGGCAATCTTTTTTTCGTCTTCAATTAATAATATTCTCATGATAAGCTGTTTGTCAGTTTTTTAAAGCGTTACATAGTTAATTGATAATAGCATAGCCCTAAAAAATCCCATCCTCCCCTTTAATACTTGAAAATTCTTTAAATCCATTTAACCCAGCCTCTGGGGGAGAAGGATTTCCCTAAAAACCGGCATTTATCCCCAGAGAAACACCTATATCAGTGCTGCCTTCAGATAAACCGAGGCTTAAATCTCCAAAAAGCTTAATGTTTTTTTCAAGTTCATAGGAAATACCAAGAACAACAGATTTAGGATCAGCATCACCAGGTATAATTGCTGTACTCTGCTCATAAAAAAACCGCGCTTCAACCTCTTTTAAAACATGGCAGCTTACCCCCAGATCAAACGCAAGCTCATTATCCATCTTTTCATTAGAAGGCTCGCCGATAAATGTGTAATAAAACCCGGCATAAATTTTCCACTTTTCACTTAAAAGCCTTTTATTATTCACGCCAAAAGTGAAATCATATTCCCCTGTACCCAAGCCATTATCTTCATCGGCTGTAGGCAATTTAACCGCCCCTGAAACAGAAGCAAAAAAAAGATCCGCCTGGTCAGCCCATAAATCATATTCTCCCTTTAAAATAATATCTCCCAAACCACTTTCTGTAGTTTTAGTTTGTGTTTGCCTGTCAGCTTTTGAACGAAAAGGCTTGCCCCCAATAACTTTGACCTGTCCTTCGCTTTCCTGTTCAATATAAGGGATAGTAAAAGAGAGTTCTCCTTTAGAAAAATAGCGTGATAACTCAAACGGCATATATATAGTGCGCGTAGTTGTCTGCGCCCCATAATCACCGCTTTTAAAATCCAAAGATGCGCTAATTCCCCAGAGGGGAAACTCCTCATAAGCCGATTTCTCCGTTCTGAAGTCATTTGTTAGGCCCATACAATAATTGGCCTGAACAATACTCAACCAAAATACCGCGCTTAAAATGACCAAATAATACTTAATTTTATAACTCTTACAATCCATAATTATTTTCCTCCCAAATAATTAAATTACATAATATACGTTTACTCAAAAAACAGTGCTTAGAATTCAGCAAGCAGCCACAGAAGACAGTCACCATGCTCCCACACAGTCTAATCTATGCATTATGTTTTGTAAATATCAATTTGTATGCATTCGATGCTTTATCAAATATCTTCTCTTTTTGTATCCAGCCATGCTTACGGTAGAAATTATTTGCCTTTTCATTTCTTTCGAAACTCTCGAGTTTAATTTCCTCAAAATAACTGAACATTACCTGTTCACAGTATTTCAAAAGTTCTGAGCCGTAGCCTTTGCGGTGAAATTCAGTTTCCACCATTATTAAATCAAGCAGGCTGCCTTTGCACACACAAAAAGCAATGATTTTATTATCGCTCTCAAGCACCCAGCAATCAACAATGTTATCTTGGAGGTATTGCTCAGCCGCACCGCTTTCGATGAACCAGTCAACACCTTTATCACCGAGAAAGGAACGGTAATTTATATCTATTGTCCTGCACGCTATTTTCTGAATTTGTTCTAAATCATCAATCGTAGATTTTCTAATTTTTAATTCCATAACAAAGCCACCATCCTTAAAAACCAGCGCCCGGCGCCCGTTTGGTATTCGCGTGTTTTCGCGTTAAAACGTGTCTCATTTTTTTTCTACCATGAATTAGTTTTTACTTTTGAGGTTCACGATATATTTTCCTTGCTTTTCCTCTTTGCCTCCGGCACGCAGCCTTTCATTTCCTATCTTGAGTTAGAGTTTCATTGGTTTTGATAATTTCTTTTTTAGGTATAGAAATGGCCTGATCCGCAGCCACTATGCCGGATATTTGTGTTTCTTTTTTGGGCACTTTTTCTTTTTTCCTTAGTTCTCTTTCCTCCTGCCACATGTCATACATCTTCTGATTTTCGTCCTCGTTAACGATATTTAACTCTTCAATCTCATCCCGCGAAAGAGTAATCTTCCCAATTTCTGTTTCAACCACCACATTATTTTTGACATTATCAGTAACAACACCTTCAATGAAATTGCCGTTTTTAAGCCATAGCGTATCAGCCTGCAAGCCTCTACTCAAAATAAGAAAACCCAGCATTGCTAAAGTAATGCGTAAAGCATCTGATTTTTCTATCATTTTTTCCTCATCCCTTTTTTGCAGAGAAAACACGGCCATCCCATTTTATTCACTGCGATTATCTCCCTTTTGACTTAGTAAACTATCGACCCGAGAGCGGAGTTTTCAGACTGCTGCCTACTTCATCTTTGATCTTAGCTTGATCTTTTCACCGTCAACCATGAAGCTACCTTTTCCAAGATGATGAATCGTGCGGGGATTTTCACTGTGGGATCGATCCATACTTTGATGACTTCAAGAACAAATAAGCAATATTTTTTCACCATCCCTTTATCACTATTTTAAGGCACAGCCCCTTATATCTCAAGCCTCTCCAATGCCCGATAACCGGCTAACATGGAAATAAAAATAGTTGCCGCGCTAAAAACACACACAAAAACAGATGATAAAACTATCAGCCTGTTAAAAACCGATTGGCTGATCTGAGCGGTAACTAAAAGATGAAACGGCAAGCCAAGCGCTGTCACATTTACCGCGATATAAACAAGGCATAAAACAAGCGCCAGCGTACCGCCGAAACCGGAAACTATCTGAGCCGGATTATCCTCTTTAAAATTAGGGAAAAGCGCTCCTAATCCAATGCAAAGACTGGTCAAAGAAAAACACATCATGACAACAACCAGCATTGATAGAAACATTAACGGCACGGAAACCTTGAGCATCAGATTTGAAAGGCCTATCAGAGGAAGGCTTATGCACAATGCGACCGTACTGTTAAGCCAGAACTTTTCTATCAAAAGATCCTTCTTTTCAATAGGAGCAAGCCCCAGTATCCAGAACCTTTTGCCTTCTAAACTCAGCTGCGGAAACATAAACCTTACTGACAAGGAAGCAAGCGTAAGATTTGTCGATGTCAGGTTAAGAAAGCTGATAAGATTTTTCCAAAACGGCAGAACGTTTTGATATCCGAGGTTGCGGATATTGGCAAAATAAATAGCCAGCAGCCCGAAAAATATCGCGAACTGAGACCATTGCATCGGATCCCGCCAGAAAATCTTTATATCTTTTATTATAAGCGAACGCATACAAGGCCTTACAAAGGTGAGTTTTCCAATCAGTTTTTCCGCCAGCCCCTCACCAGGCAGATATATCTTTTTATTCGCGGAAAATGTGGTTTTAAGCCATCCGGAATAATAAAATTTTCTGGAGAGAATTATCACTATCTGCGATAGAAAAAGCGCGTTGGCAGTTAGTAAAAGCCACCATAATACTGCCTGTTTATACGAACGAGACATTATTTTAAAAAGCCCCTCGCTTATCCAGAAATTCGGGGCAAAGGCAAATTGTGAAAAGCCGAAATGCGGTACTAAATTTGTCAGCAGAAAAATAACCTCATTCTCAGAGCGGGCAGCTGCCTTGCCGGTTATCAGCAGCCAGACGCATCCGGCCAAAAAAAGGCATAGCACCAGCAAAGACAGCATTCGGCATATTGAAGCAGTCAAAAACCTTACCGTAAGCATTGTTGCCATACATCCTATCGCCGCGCAAATAACGGCAAAAGGGATAAAAAATAAAATAAGAGCCAGATAAAATCCCGCGCCTAATTCACGCACAAGCGCGTAAGCACTCAGGATCGGCATTAAAAAACAGAGGAACATCCAGGAACTTAAGGTAATAGAATCAATAAACTTTATTAAGAATATCTGCGAATACCTGATAGGCAGGCTTAGAAAAAACTGTGTTTCACTTGTTTTGTAAGCAGTTGAATAGCAGATTATACAGTTGGAAAAAACAAGCATCATAAACAGCCCCATAAAAAACAGGTACATCAGCCGGTCTATGATTACAAGCCCGAAATGCCCCATCGAATTAAGGAATACAAACGCCCTGAACGGCACATAAAACGTTCCGGCGAAAAGCCCGATAACCATGAGCCAAACCACGATGATCTTAAGCCGCGAATGCCTTCTTGCGTTTTTCAGCTTATTGCGCAGGATATTAAGGCGGGCATTCCATATATTAAAAATAATACTTAATGCCATTATTCTTCCTCTGTTATCCGCAGGAAAACGTCTTCCAGCTTTCCTTTTATATCAAAAGATGCCCTCAGGTTATCAAGTGTGCCGATAGCCAGGAGTTTACCTTTATCGATTATGCCGATCCTGTCCGCGAGCTCTTCAGCAACACTTAGTGTATGGGTTGAAAGAAAAATAGTAACGCCTTTTCTGGACTTATTCTTCAGGATGTCTTTAACTACTTTCGCTGAATGCGGATCAAGCCCGACCATGGGCTCATCTATGATCATCACACTCGGATTATGAAGCAAAGAAGCGGCAAAAACCAGTTTCTGGCGCATGCCGTGGGAATAATATTCAACTAAATAGTCTTTATAGTTTTCAAGGCCGAAGATAACGAGGAGTTCTTTCATCAGTTCTTTTGTTTTCTTGTTATGGCTCTTTGGATAAAGATCAATAATAAAATCCAGGAATTCCCGCCCGGTAAGCTTATCATAAAGAAACGGAAAATCCGGGATATAGCTGATCAATGCTTTAGCCTTAATATAATCTCTTTGGATATCATAACCGCAAATACTGGCTCCTCCGCCGGTAGGCCTCAATAATCCGGTCAGAAGTTTTATTGTTGTTGTTTTTCCCGCCGCGTTAGGCCCCAGGAACGCAAAGAACTCTCCCTGGGGAATTTCCAGGGACAGACCGTCAACGGCAATTAATTCACCGAAATGCTTGCTTAGATTTTCAATCTTTATCATTTGTATTCAATCACCTCCAGTTTAATCCGGCCTAAGAGCCTTATAATGTCCAGTTGTTTATCAATATCTCCCTCGATCAGTTTAATACGCGTAACATCCGCTATGTCCTGCCCGAATGTCGGGTCCATATCCACCCACTCGCCCGTATAAACGCTCACCCAGGCATGGTAATAAAAACGCCCTCCTGTATAGGCAAGCCCGACATTGACCTTAACCGGAAGGCCTATTGAACGCCCCAGTGCCGCGAATAATACCGTATGCTCGTTGCAGTCACCTTCTTTTGTTTTCAGAACATCCACTGCAGAAGGAATGCTTACTACAGGAACTTTACTGATATTTTCAAACAGCCACTTATTTATTTTTTTTGCCGCCAAATAACTGTTCTTTTCCTTATTTATAATCCTAAGGGCCATACTCTTTATTTCCTCATTTTCCGATTGAATAAAATCCGTAGCTGAGAGGAACTCAGAGTTTTCCTTATTTTCCTTTACAGGTATGGACAGGGTCTTAGTTAAATCTATTTTTTCTTTATTTATCGTGATAATCTTTTCGCCCTCAGTGGTTACGGCAGCTTCCTGCCGCTGATTTTTAAGCTCAAAGCCATCATCGATCCCGCTGATTTTAAGCGAAAGTGAGCTCAGGCCATTGCCAGGCAATATTATGTTTGATGCCACCGAAACCATTTCCGCGAGTTCAAGATCTGTTTTTTCCATATTTTTATACATGCTGCTTACCTGATCAGCATCCCCTTTTATGAGCACCCAGCCCAGGCCGGTTTCTTCCCTCAGGATTTCCCCGTTTTCATTAACCCAGGCAGTCTGCTCAAGGCCGCGGTAATTGGATTTCAAAACATATGCCTGGACCTGTTTTTGATCGTGTTGAATAAATTCTTTAGCGCAAACATTTATTTGAAAAGACTCCAGTTCAAGGCTGAACGGATTAAATACACTAAGTTTATAGCGTTTGCCTACTTTAAGTTCTCCAAAGGAATTAAAAGGACTGATAATATTGGCTATTAGTACACCGCGCTCATCATTAAGGGGTATTGTCTTTTTACTTACACTGCCCTGCGAAGCTATACTGACTTCAAGCAGCCGCTTGTTGAGCATCTGCCCCTGGACATTTATGGTGTGCAATCCGGAGTTAAGATCAAACTTAAAATTCTTTAAATTATAGTTCTCATCGACAATAGCCTGAGCGTTAAACCAGACCTTATTCCTTTTTCTCAGCAAAAGGAAATTCATCCAGGTACGGTTAACAATACAGTACCCGCTAACACCTTTTTCGATCATATAAGGTTCAATAGAGGTGTGCACAAATCCAACGGGCGAGTTATTAAAATATATTCCAAGCCACTGATCAGAGATAAGCGTATTTTTAGACAAAAACGGTTTATAGGCAGCGGCTCTGCCTTGTGATATTATCTGGCTGGATATAAGCCAAGCCATCATCACCATCCAGAAGGCACTGATAAGTATTACTGTTATTTTTTTAAGAGTATTAAACTCATCCATGAAATCACTCAATATAAAACACAGTTAATCCCGGTAAAACAGAATAGGCATTGCCGTTTACTTTATAATACTTCTGCCGGCAATATTGCGCAACTGAAGAAATACCTGTGACGGTTTTAAAAATCCTCAAAATCATTTTTTGATATAACGCGCAGAAACTTCACTCCCATCTCGAATCTTTTATCACCGCTGCCTTCAGCTTCTTTAAGCCAAATCACCTCACCCTGCGTATAATAGGGGCTTAAAGCTCTGGGGATATTAACTTCCATATTCAATTTTGAGCCGATATCAAAACGTGAATCAGTAATAATACGCATCCCCCCGGTTGAAATATTTTTTGCCTGTGTTACCTCGGCACTTTTAGCATCCTGTGCTCTCTGCCGCACAGGAAATGGCTCCTGCAAACGACTAGATTTTCTTTTCTCCTGCAAAACTCACTCCTCCTTTCAATATTCACTGAATTATTTATATTTTACTTTGATATACAATTTTTGTTAGAGGCATATAGGTCATAGTTACAGCCTCAAGCACCGGCATTTCCTGATAGTCACTTGCTGCATTACCATAGCCTGAATAAATATACGCTCGATATCCAATAAGCGGATTAGTCCCGCTGCCTATAGGGCCTCCGGATACTTCAAAAGCGCTGGCCGGGTGCAGATCTCCAGGAGCCGGGGTCAAAGATAGGTTTTCTCCAGCTGAAAAATTTGTTGTTAAAAAAATTTTTTCATTTGCTGCCAATGCATTCTCAGAAAGAAATGTTTCCGCTGAGATTGTTCCCCATTCAATAGTGTTCATTGTCCCAGTTCCTGTGGGATCAAAAGTATTTGAAGTATAAACGCCCTGTTCAGGGATAATCCGCACATTATCTAAATCAAAAAAATTCCCCATGCCGACAACTTTAATCGCTCTGTTCTGCCAATCCTTTAAAGGCTCTCTACCGGTATCAATATCCAGCATATCCGGAGTACCATCGCTTTTAGTAGCATAGATTGTCGCATCAAGATCTCTCTGCCCCTTAGATTTTAAACGAATTGTTTTATCCGCATAATACTTAGTGATTGGAAAATGTTTTGTGCCATCAACAGGCGTATGCCCACCCCATAGCCAATCATTCATATAGACCATTACATGGGGAACTTTAATTATATTAAAATCCTTCATGTCTGGTGGCGGCCCAAAATATATATACCCAGTCCCATCATAATTAACCCAATTTTGGTATATATCCACACTACTGGTAAAGAAATCTTTGTTTTGTGGAGTAGAACAATAGATTGCCCCCATACCAAACTGTATATGAGATACATTCATAAATAGCTCAAAAGAATGCTTTATTGGATTACCTAGGGCATCTAGTTTAAGATTAGCTTCAACGTAGTCTATTGAATAAGTACCATCATTAACATCACTACAATTACTACTGTTAATCAGAGGATTATCATCAGCATCTAACGGTGCCGAGTCTTGCCAATAACTTGATTCAGGAACAGCTGGCCAAGGGAGATCTGGGCGCAGGGCATCTTTACTTAAACTGGTCTCATCAATTAACCTTGCTCTTAGACAGAACCCGTCAAACAGCCATTTACCGGGGTCAAGTGCTAGCTTAGGAAAATAATCCTGATATTTTATGAATACTTTTCCTATTGGCCATGATCTCAACAGACTATTGCCAGATAGATTAACTTCTATTTCCTGCTCCGTTTCAATCCAGTCTCCTTTGCCTGTGCCGTCAAGGGGATATCCATCTTCAAAATCATCCCAGAATCCTAGTTTAACAGCATTTGGCCTTATTATAGTGCACTCAGAATTATAAGTATATATATGCTGCTTTAACTCACTAAAATTAATCGGGCAACGGTTTTTAAGGTTTATTCTTGCGCTATTTCCATCTGATAAAAATTCATTTTTTGTTGTTTCATAAATTTTATTATAAATGAGGGCAGCTTTTTTTATCCTTTTATTTGTTCCACGATAAGAACCGATTGCCTCAATCTCATAATATCCGCCTGAATCAAAGGAAAAATGAGTTGTATCCGTGTTATTTAAATTAGGATCTGTTTTATTGAGTACGCTATCTCTATTTGCCTGGGAAATAATATTTAAACCAGTTGCATCTGCCGCATAATCAAGAAACTTACCGAATTCACTTCTTGGGCAAATAAAGTCAAACACATTAGCATCCGGGTTTTTCCCATCAAATGGATTAGTTGACTGCCGTGCCACAATCGCAGCTGTTAAGTTATTACATTCAGTATCATCATCCATTAAATCCCGCAGCACAGCATATAAAACATTTGCCGAAGCAGTATTGACATTAACAAAAGTTTTAAAAGTGTGGCCGGAGATATCATCAGCATTGTTGTAAAGAGTAATATACTTCTTTATTTCATCACATCTAGATTCGCCAATATTTGTTATCAGCTTTAACTCATCCTTTGAGGAATACACTCTATCCGGCAATGTATTACGCAAGTCAATCATGTCTTGAGCCATAGCCGAAATCATTGCCGAATTTACTCCCCTAAGCCCCAGACTGTCCAGGAAAGCTTCAATCATATTTTTAAAATCATTTTCAGCATCAGAATCAGGCAAAGGCGTATTAATATTTATTAATGACGCGCAATCTATGACTTTTAAACGGTATGTCCCACCCCCATAGCTTATATCAGAGCCATAAGAAGGCGATGAGGCCTCTGCAAGGTCAATGTTTACTCCTGATGCGTAAAACCATGGATCAAGCATAGTATCGTATGGGTCAACCTTTGCTCCGTAGGCCGCCTCATATTTCAGGTCATTAATCGCCCGGGCTATACCCGCCTCAGCTATAAGTTCTGCTTTAAACTGATTGGCAAAATTCTCTGTCGCGCGCAATTCAAGGCGGGTAAAAGCGGAAAAACCAACAGCCACTAAAGCAAGTATTGCGAGTATCCCAACGGTTAAGATTAAAGCTATTGCGGAATTATTCTTAATTTTCATCTTATTTGCATTAATTATATCATATGCTTATCCGGCGCACAACAAAAAGGAGCAGGATTTTTAAATCCTGCTCCTTGCTTTATTAATAAACATTCACTTCGTTATTTTAAAGCAAAAACTACCCTGTTTAACAAATACGCATAAGATTTACTCATACTGGATATCATCAAGATAAAAGACACAACCGTCCGGATTAGCCATGGAATTCGTAACCCATGAGAACCCGCCGCTTATATATGACAGATCCAGGCCTTCCAAATCAATAACAAACTGCTGCCATTCAGTTGTAAGCTCAACCGGGCCAATACTTGCTGAATCCGTATCAGAATAAGTACCGGTCAATCCGCCCATTTTAAACTCAATTATTTGCTCTCCGCCTTTTTCTCCGCGTGCCCAGAAAGTAAGTTTAGTCGCGCCGGTCAGATCAAAACCACCGTTATTCTCACCCCAGTTGTTAGGCGGCCATTGCCAGTAGATACCTGCCCAGTTAGCGCCCTGTTTGCCCTCACCTGTGTAAGTAATTTTTATACATGTTTTACCTGAAAACGGCTTTTCTTTTGCAGCCTCAGAGGACTTAATATCTCCATAATCTCCCATCCAGCCGGAAGGAACATAATGATTACCCCTGTTTCCCCTGTCATAATAAACCCCAAACGGTTGAAACTCTCCATCCGCAGCTTTTCCGGCAACAGGCATTAAAAACATACCGAGCAACAAAAATGCGAGTAAAATTAAAGTTGCCTTTTTATTCATTTTGTACTACCCCCTTTCTAGATTCTTATTTAATGTTTAATCTAAAATCTTTTTAAAACCTTCTATATAAAAGATAAAAAACTATACCATATGAATCCTTGTTTGTCAATACTTCTTATCTTACCCCAACTCCTGGATAGAAAATACTTTTTCTTTGCTCATAAAACAAACAGGGGGAATTGTATTTGCGTATTTTAGTATGTTATATAATATATTATTACGGCCATTTTCTAATATTTCAGCCCGGATGATCTTTAGTCTCTTGAATTCTGAAAATTATCGATTATAGCCTTGACAATCCGCTTTGACGCTTTGCCGTCTCCGTAAGGATTTACCGATTTTGACATTTTAGCATAGGCGTCCCTGGAATTAAGAAGCTTTCTTACTTCTTTTACTATCCTGCTTGAATCCATTCCTATCAAACGAGCTACCCCTGCCTCTACCCCTTCCTGGCGCTCTGTAACCTCGCGCATAACCAAAATCGGCTTATTGAAAGCAGGCGCCTCTTCCTGCACGCCGCCTGAATCAGAAAGCACAAAATAGCATTTTCTCAATAGTAAAACAAATGTCTCGTAATCCAACGGTTTTAGCAGATGGATGTTTTTCCTTCCCCTGAGAATGTTATTTACAGGCTTTTGCACATTCGGGTTTAAATGCACAGGATAGATGATCTCCACATCTTTTAATTCTGAAATCGCCCTTATCGCTTTACAGATCTCCTTGAACGGGCCTCCGAAACTTTCCCTTCTGTGCGCAGTAACCAGGATAACCTTTTTTTTATCAAAATCGATTTTTTTAAGCACATCGTCCTTAAGCGCATATTTTTTTCCGGCAATCGAATAAAGGCTGTCAATAACCGTATTCCCGGTTAAATAGATCTTCTTAGGGTTTATATGTTCCCTCAGCAGGTTGTTTTCAGCTCTTTTTGTCGGGGCAAAGTGCAGATCAGCGACAACCGATATCAGCTGTCGGTTAATCTCCTCAGGAAACGGCCTGTATTTATCAAAGGTTCTAAGCCCAGCCTCAATATGCCCTGTAGGGATCTTAAGATAAAATGCCGCCAGCGATGCGATAAAAGCAGACGTCGTATCCCCTTCGACAAGGATCAGATCAGGCTTTTCCTTAACAAGCACCTTAGAGAACCTTATCAGGCAGCGGCTGGATACATCAAACAGCGTCTGATTCCTGGCCATAATATCAAGGTCATAATCCGGCTTTATCCTAAACAGCTTCAGAAACTGATCTACCATTTTTCTATGCTGTCCGGTCAGCACAACCCTGGAAGTAATTTTTTTCTTATGCTTGCTGAGCTCATGAATAACCGGAGCAAGTTTAATAACCTCCGGACGTGTTCCGAGGATTGTAAAAACCTTGATTTTCTTTTTCATTTATTTCTCCCTGGACTTGTTTTACCTGACCGAACTTCCGCAAATAAGTTTTTTTTCAGGAACAATCAAAGACAGATCGTTTTCGTCTGAGGCCGCCAGAAGCATCCCCTGGCTCTCTACACCCCGCAAAACAGTAGGCTCTAGATTATTCACAATTACTATCTGTTTATCCAAAAGCTCTTTTTTAGAATAATGCTTTTTTATGCCAGCGACAATCTGCTTAGTAACACCTTCAGCAACTTCAACTCTCATAACATAAAGCCTATCGGCATCAGGGTGATCCCACACATCCTTAACCGTAGCAATCCTTAATTCCATCTTTTTAAATTCCTCAAATGAGATCATAATCTCTTCTCCTGGAATATTTATGATTATCCTGACTTTTCATTGAATCAGTATTCTACCATGATAATTACTTTATTTCAAACTTAAACCCGTTTATTTAAGTAAGCTTTAGCAAGTGCAAAGCAGTAGATGTAAGCAATTTATATGTCTAATAAAATATACCGCGAAATATTCAAACTAGTTATTTGAAACTTTTATACGCCCCGTAACAGGATCTACGTCAACAGTATAAAACTGCGATTTATTATCTTTCAACCTAACAATTCCATCTTTGGCAGTACCAGTTGAGGAATAGGTCTCCACATTGCTTCCGATAAAACTCACCGAATCAAAAACAATCCCCTCCCCTAAACGATGCTCCTCATCAACCCTGACTGAGGAGGGATCCTGTATCTCATATTTATTATTACTAAGGTCAAATACAACACTATATGTATCCTGATTTGTAATTGCCAGGCTACGGGCCTGGTTCAATACAGCCGCTACTTCATAAGCAGAAAGCTTTAATGCAGAAGCTGACTTAAAATTAAAAAAATACACTGTAGACAAGCCGAGAAGTAAGCTTATGATTGCCATCACCACAACAAGCTCTATGGATGTGAAAAATTCGATCTTTTTCATATTGAAAAGAGTATAACATATATAGAAAAAAACATCAAAATCTGATTTTAGAAGGCGATAGGAAGAACTGCAAAAGAGGTAAAAATAAAAAAAGTCGATAAAGGCAACAAATAACGCATTGTAGTAATTTTTTTATGCTCACACAAAGCCGAAAGAGGAAATAGAAAAGCATCGATTGCCATTTGAAAAACTGATATATTTAGATTATGATTACACAGATACTTTAATCCGCGTAATCCGCGTAATCTGTGGATGTCATAAGTTCTTTCAGCTTTTTTTCAATCTGCGTAATCTGCGTAATCTGTGGATCGTATAAGTTCTTTCATCTTTTTTCAATCTGCGTAATCTGCGTAATCTGTGGATCGTATAAGTTCTTTCATCTTTTTTCAATCTGCGTAATCCGCGTAATCTGTGGATCGTATAAGTTCTTTCATCTTTTTTCAATCTGCGTAATCTGCGTAATCTGCG
>JAKLQT010000006.1 GCA_022013205.1 Candidatus Omnitrophota bacterium
ATGTCAAACAGTAGTAAATTCCCTCGCAGACGGACAGGATGTCCGTCGAGAATGAGCCAAAATAGATTTTTCCAACTGCGTTTCGCATTACGTTAACAGTCTTAAATTAGTAAAAATTTCCCCCGTAACTCACCGGTTACTCTGCAAAACGTTATGCAAAAACGTAGAGAATTTTTTCCCTGCTTTATTATTTATTGAAGCAGGAAATATCGCCACCAGATGTAACAACCGCTGATGACAAGTGCCTGCAGCGTAAATGGCACCCCATAAGAAAGAAAGCTAGTGAATGAAATAGGATACTTGTTGCGGCCGCTTATGCGCACCATTACTACATTAGCTGAAGCACCGATAATCGTCGCGTTTCCACCAAGGCACGCGCCTAAGGCCAATGACCACCACAGCGGCTGAGCAATCTGAGTTTGAATAATAGCCGGGTCAGTCACACCCATACTTAGGGCAAAATGAATTATGAAATTTTTCACAAGCGGTATCATCGTAATTACAAACGGGATATTATCCAAAACCGCTGAAAACATAGCCGAACCAAATAATACGACCAAACATATAGCAAATAAATTTTTACCGGTAAGCATCAGGATACTCTCTCCCGCTTTGGTGATAACACCGTTTGCTTCCAAGCCTGCTATCATCATAAACATACCGATGAAAAAGAAGATAACTCCCCACTCGACTTTCATCAGTGTTTCATCACTATCGGATTTGCAAAAAAGTATCATGAGCATACTTCCGGCTAGGGCAATAATCCCCGGCTCAATACGCAATACTCCCTGAAGAAAGAATCCGGCAAACACCAGTCCTATAATCGATAGAGATTTCACCATGTTCTTACTGTCGACAATTGCCAGATGAGGTATAGCATTGATGACTCTCTCCCGCACTTCTTTTTTTACTTCAAACCTGCCTCTAAAAATAACATATACTGTTATTATAAATACAATGAGGATTATCATTACTACCGGGCCGAGATTCACTAGAAAATCGGTAAAAGAAAGTTTTGCTTGTGAGCCGATGATAATATTAGGCGGATCCCCGATAAGCGTAGCCGTTCCTCCTATATTTGAAGCAATTGTTTCTAAAATAAGAAACGGCACAGGGTTTATTTCAAGCAATTCAGCGATAAGAATGGTTAAAGGCGCAAGCAGAATAATCGTCGTCACATTATCAAAGAAAGCCGATAAAACCGCGGTAACAATAAGCAGCAGAAACATAATCATAATCGGTTTCCCTCTGGCTATTTTGGCAACGCTGATTGCCACCCATTCAAAAAATCCGGTTTTAGATAAAATATGGACACATGTCATCATCCCCACCAAAAGGAAGATAACATTAAGATCCACAGCAAGCACTGCCTCTTCAAAAGACACAAGATGAAGCATTATCATTAAAGATGCTCCCAAGACCGCTCCCGCGGTTTTACTAATCTTTTCAGTCGCGATAGCAATATAGGCTGCCATAAAAATAAGAATAGACGCTAATGTCTGCACAAATACCCCCCCCCTAAAAGATTAATATTTTATCGATTATCGTAAAACGGTCTATAACACCAATAAGCTCATTAGCTTCATTGGTAACAAACAGCTTGGGTTTTCTCTTTACCGTAAGCTCGAATATTATTTCAATAAGCGTCTTGGATTCATCAATAGATTCTGTCTTTTTGTAAAAATTTCTTACTTTCAAACTACGCTGTATCCTGAAATATTTTTCAAAGGGGTCAATATGCCTTACGAATGAAACAGTGTTCAGGTTCTGGAAGAAATTCGGCAGGCCGTACTGAAAAACATCCAAACAGCTTATTTGGCCGCAAAATTTATTTTGTTTATCAACAACCGGCAGAACTTCAAAATGCTTTAGATGCATCAGCCTGGTCGCTTTCTCAATGGAGTCATCCAATTCAACCTGTGACTGTATTGGCCGGGTAATATCCCGGGCAAGGATCAGGTCTTCTTTATTTACAGCAAAACTACGCAGTTGTTCAACAATATGTTTAGAATCTTTACAGCGTTTTATCAAAGCATCAACCCCATCATGTTTTTCTAAAAAGCTGATTAATGTCGCCGTCATCTGCAATATAATATATGGTTTATCCGCGGAAGATATCATCAAACAGATCAACCTAACCGGCTCACCATCCATACTGGAAAAATCAAGCCCTTTCCTGCTGATCCCTATGGCAAGCAAAAAATCCCCCCATTTTTCCATACGCGCGTGAGGAATGGCAAAACCAGCCCCAATACCGGTTGTACTTATTTTTTCCCTGTTAAGAACTTCCTTTAACACTTCATCCTGGCAGCTCATAAACGCGTTTGCCGGCTGGCTCATGAAAATCGCATTTACAAGCTCTGCAATCGCCTGCTCCTTTGTCTGTGCTTTAAGATCACCGATAATAAGGCTTTCCTCAATATAGCGCCTAATGTCCATGCCCATAGCCTCCTGAATTATTAAATGTACTCCTATCCAAACCCGATACTTCTAAGTAGGGCAATACGCAGATCAGCCCTTCATCATCTATATTATGCAGATTAAGATAATTATCGCACTTTACCGTCCGGATAAAATCATTGGCTTCTTTTTCGCCTTTTACATGCGCGACAAAAGCCATTTTATATGCTTGCATTGCTTTAGAGCTGGAAGCCGTCATCCCGTATGTTCCCCCGACAAGTTTTGTCCCGATATTAGCCCCGTTTAAGATGCTTGCCGCGTTGATCCCTTTTTCAACAGATAAATTCTTTAATAAATTCAAATAGTCACGATTGTTATGCATAATGATTACCAGCATAATATTCTCCTTTTTAATAAAATAATATACAATAATATGAAATGTTTTTTTGTTTCAGGAATAATGCTTTATCGGCGGTGAATGAATGGAGTATGAGCAGAGAATACAACTTTGCGCCTGAGGCTGATAATTATGCTGCGTATAAGATAAAAACCCATTAAAGGTACTGCGCTTAGAAATGATTAAAAAACAGTATTCACTCAATAGTATGACCTGCTTTGTCTGTACGCAGCGAAGCTCTGATTGTTCTAGTTCCCGCAATTCTCTTTCTGAACGCGTTTTAATAGATAAGTCCGCGTTATCAGCAGTCAAAGCCGTAAGAGTGATTATCAAACATAGCACAGCAATCAAACAGTGAAGAAGAATCGAGCTTTTCATATTACATCTCTATAGTAAAATTATTGTTTCGGTCAAAACCAAGTAAATAACGCATAAGGTCATCTGCGTTATTTACACTCATTAAAGCTTCTACCGCGCTCTGATGCTGAAGAAATTTAGCAACAGCAGCAAGTATTTGAAGATGCCTTGCCTCATCAAGAGCGCAAATCATAATAAAAAGACGCACTGCTTTTTTATCCGGAGCATTAAATTCCAAAGCCTTATTAGTTCTAATTATCACAATGCCTTCTTGTGAAAACAATTCTGTCCCGGGGTGACGAGGGTGAGGCAGCGCTGTCAAGTTACCCACTGCGGTACTCAACATCTCTTCCCTTTTTTTGAGTTCTTCAAGCAATTTATCCGGAGCTTTTGTGATTTCAGCTTTATAAGCAAGTTCTACCAGCCGGCTAAGAACAGCATTTTTATCTGCTATCTCTGCTCCAAGGTCTATGGCACGCGGACAAATCAGACGGGAGAGAAAAATATTTGACTCTTGCCGGTAATTTACCCTGTTCATATCTTTGTCTGATACTCCGGCTAAATTTTGCTTAAGATACGCATCTATAACCGAGCGATGAAAGCGCCACTGATTGCCGACCTTAACCCCTGGAATCTCTTTTTGCTGCGCCATTTTAATAATGGTCTTTTCATTGAGCTTAAGATACTTTGCCAATTCCTTTGTTGTCATTATTATTTGATCACTCATTAGAGGCCTTAACTTACCTGATTTAACTTAAATTAACTTAGTTTAACTTAATTTAACCTAAACAAATATACCACACAAATTGAATCTTTGCAAATAAATTGGTTCTTTCTTGTTTAGGGAGGCAGAAAGAACCTGATTGCATAGATTAAAATGGGCCATTCTTATTTCTATCTGCGGAAAATTCTTTATTCATTTGTATCCTTTTCTTCCCCCTCATAAAGCGGTAAATTTTTTATGTTATTCGCTAACATAGATGGAAACGCTATCCCCTTGGCCTCCGCCTCTTTTCTGGTTTTTTCATTATCAAGTTCCAGGGTTTTAGTTAGAATCTGCTTAGCCCTTTTTTCTATAGGAGGATTTAACTTCTCCGATCTTTCAAACTCAAGCACCTTATCGATAATATCCTTTGGTAAATCAGCCTGGCATTTATTTAATATATTGAGAAACTCCCATGTGAAGAAATGATCTATTTGAATCC
>JAKLQT010000217.1 GCA_022013205.1 Candidatus Omnitrophota bacterium
AAGATAAGGAGAAAATAATGTTTAAACGATTCAGGTTACTGGCAGTCCTAGTTCTTTTTATGATGATATGTTCAAATGCAGCTGTGGCTCAAGAACAGACAGAAACTATTTTAAAAGGTAAGGTCGCTCAGGTCGCCGAAGATGGAAGTTATATCTTTATCGATGAAACAAAGTTAATGATAAGTGAGGATATGAAGGACTATATGAACATGGAAGCAGGGGATGAAGTAGAGGTGACAATAGAGGAAGTTGACGGGGTGAAAACAGTAATTGAATATGAGTATGTAGATTTATAATATTTTCTTTTAAAAGTTGAAGGAGAGTGTTATGTTAATTAAATGCCTTTTCTGCAATAATGTCCTGGATGAGAGCGACAATTTTAATGTGGGAGAGTTTGTTTATTGTTCAAGATGTGATAAAGATTTTGAAGTTGTTAAACTGGAACCTGTAAGATTGAAAGCGCTGAGATCTTATTCTCAGGTTGGTGATTATCTTGCTGAAGATGACGATTATTAAACTTATTGACAGATAAAGGATCGCGTTTTGCTTTTCGTTACCTTACCAGTTATCCCGCATGCTTTGAAAACACCGGGCTTTGGTTCGACTATGCTCACCATCCTGAGCCTGTTGAAGGATAGCCTGGGTGAGCTTCATTTAGTCTTGGGTTGCGGTAAACGGTAACGATGTTTCCGCTACACTGCATGGCGGGCAGGCGTATCGTCTTTCGGCCTTGGTTTCGCCTTTATTATTTGCTTCTTAGGAAACCACCAGACGCAACTGAAACGCCTGTCTGCTATTTTTTGTGGCTATGGAGAAAAAAATCTTTCAATGACTGATCATCATAAAGGCAATAGACGTAACTTTAAAATAGCCATGGTGATTCTGCTTTTTTTTCTTACTTATTTCCGCACGGCTATTCAGATTTACTATCCGGAGAATTTTATCCTTCCTGATGAGATTTTATTGTTTGTCATGCTGTGCATCGTTGCTTATTTGTGGATACAGGAAGTAAAGGATAAAAATTATCTGCTTTTGCTGCATGAGAGGCTGAAAATAAGCAATGAAAAACTTGAGCAGGAGATACAGATCAGGAAAGAAAGAGAGCAGGAATTAAGGGCCGCTCATGACGAGCTGGGTATCCGTGTTCAAGAAAGGACGGAAGAATTATTAAAGGCCAAGGATTATGCCGAGAGGTTTTTTCAGGTTGTACCCAGCGCGGTTTTCACCTTGGATAAGAACAAATATATTGTTAGCTGGAATATTAACGCTGAGAAGCTTACCGGCTATATGGCTAAGGAAATGGTCGGTAAAAGATGCGTGGAATTTACTAAATCCCCCTGCCGGGATTTTTGTCATCTATATGATGCGAATGTTAAAAAGCCGATCATCGGAGAGGAGTGTATTCTGGTCAGAAAAGACGGCCGGGATCTGATCGTGTTAAAAAGCGCGGACCTGCTCAAAGACGATAAGGGAAATATAATCGGCGGGATTGAAAGTTTTGAAGATATTACCGAGCGCAAGATGGTTGAGGAAGAGCTGCGTTTAGCGCGGGAAGAACTGGAAAGGCGGGTCAATGAACGAACGCAGGAGCTTTCTAAAGCTTATGATGCTTTAAAAGTAGAAGTTGATGAACACCTGAATGCGCAGCAGGAATTAGGGTTAGCTTATTCTCAGCTGAAAGATGCACAGCAGCAGATAATTGAGGCGGAAAAAATGCAGGTTGTCGGGCGCCTGGCAAGCGGTGTTGCTCATGAGGTGAAAAACCCGCTGGCAATTATAATGCAGGGGCTTGATTTTTTCAATACAACAATACAAAATGCCGACGAGCATTCACTGATAGTATTGAAGCATATGAGTGATGCGGTAAAAAGGGCGGATAATATTATCCGCGGCTTGCTTGATTTTTCAAGCGTTGCCAGGCTTGAAGTTAGCCCCTGTGATATCAACAGGATTGTAACAAAAGCGCTGTTATTAACAAATCATCAGTTGAATAAATGTCATATTAAAGTGATACAGGAACTGCAGGATAATCTCCCGGACATTGAGCTTGATAGAAATAAAATCGAGCAGGTATTTGTAAATCTTATTTTGAACGCTGTTCACGCTATGGCTGAGAGAGGAACATTAACGCTCAGGACATATCTACGGGAAATTATTGCGGATGATCCTGTCTCCGGATTTAGAAACGGAGTGGTGCCGCAGCAGAGCGAACGCATAGTAGTTACAGAGATTGAAGATACCGGAACGGGAATTCCCGATGAGATATTAAATAAAATATTTGAACCCTTTTTTACCACCCGGCGCAATGTCGGGGGTACGGGAATGGGGCTGTCAATAGTAAAGAATCTGATAGAAATGCATAATGGGCAGATCAACATTAACAATAAACCCCAGAGCAGCGGTGCTGTGGTAAAGGTGATGTTTTGGCTGTGAAGTTTGGCAGGGATTATCTTAATGCAAGGGAGGAGAAGCATGGAGAAAAGGCGAGTACTGATCATTGACGATGAGGTTAGTTTTATTGATATAGTTAAAATAAATCTTGAGAGAACAGGTAATTATATTGTCAGGGCTGAATCCGATGGAACGAAAGGTATGGCGATTGCTAAAGAATTTAAGCCGGATATAATTTTACTTGATATCATAATGCCGGATATCTCTGGTGACGAAATTGCTGTACAGTTAGAGAAGGAGGAAGATACAAAACACATTCCTATAGTATTTCTCACTGCTGTTGTAAAAAAAGAAGAGGTGGAATTCGGAGGAGCTGTAATAGGAGGTAAAACCTTTATTGCCAAGCCAGTAACGCTTGAGGAGCTTATAAAGGTTATTGAAAAACAGATTCAAGCCGGGTAGTTTACCGGCTGAAATCTGTTATTTGTCGCGAAATTTTAAACGGTTGCGGTTTATCCCGCATGCTTTGAAAACCCCGGGCTTTGGTTCGGCTATGCTCACCATCCTGAGCCTGTTGAAGGATAGCCCGGGTGAGCTTCATTTTTTTTGGCGAAGTTTCGTGTTTATTTGCTCAACGATCTTATCGGCAAATGATAAGTTCGGCAGGCCTTTCTTTCTTACAGACACGTCTATTAATACGGATTCCTCTACTGATTTCTGCACTAGAATCCTGATCTTATACTCAGGCGTATTTGCTTTTATCTGGTTATTTGTTTTATCTTCCAGTTCAATGGCTGCTGAGAGATCTTGTAATGTCTCTATCGCGGCATTCCAGGCAGTGTCATAATCTATGCAGCGCTCAAGGCGTATGGTATCCATGCCTATGCCGATAGTCCCTGCGCCGGCTAAAAACGCGGTGCATCCGGAAATAAACGCCAGGAAAGAAATAGCAATAAAACCTAAGATAAATCTTCTTATCATCATAAATATCCTCCTTGAGTTGAATTAGCGCATTTTGTATTCTTTATTTGATTTTAATACATAAGAGATGAAAGTCAATGGTTTTATTGTAAAACATATTGCATAAAACATAAAAAGGAGTAAACTACAAGGCGAGAGAAAATATAACTATTTTCTTGCTTTAATGATTTAATTTGTTATAATAATGAGTTTTAGTATTAAGTAAAGACGCAAAGAAGAGGAGAGAGGAAAGATGGCACGGACAATAGAGCTTAACAAGGTGAGAAATATCGGTATCATGGCGCACATTGATGCCGGGAAAACTACTGTTACAGAACGTATTTTATTTTATTCCGGGCGTTCGCACAAAATCGGTGAAGTGCATGACGGTAAGGCGCAGATGGACTGGATGAAGCAGGAGCAGGAACGCGGCATTACGATAACCTCGGCGGCAACAACCTGTTACTGGAACGGCCACCGCATTAATATTATCGATACGCCCGGCCACGTTGATTTTACGGTGGAGGTAGAGCGAAGCCTGCGTATTCTTGACGGGGCAATAGCGGTTTTCTGTGCGGTGGGAGGAGTGGAACCGCAGTCAGAAACGGTATGGAGGCAGTCTGACAAGTATCAAGTCCCTAAGCTTGCTTTTGTGAACAAAATGGACCGCATCGGAGCGGACTTTTTCGCTGTGATAAAAAACATAGAAGATGACCTGGGCGCGAATGTTGTTGCGCTTCAGATACCCATAGGAGCGGAAGATAATTTCCGCGGGATAATCGATCTGATAGAAATGAAAACGGTTATTTATGATGATGATTCTTTTGGGAAAAATTTCCATGTCGAGGAAATCCCGGATGAATATAAGGAAAAAGCGCTGGAATATCACCATATTATGATTGAAAAGGCCGTTGAACTTGAGGATAGCCTCATGGAAAAATATCTGGAGGATGAAAACTCAATAACTAAAGAGGATCTGATTAAAGCTATTCGCAAAGGCACTATAGCCAATAAAATAGTACCTGTATTGTGCGGTTCCGCGTTTAAAAATAAAGGAGTGCAGAAATTGCTTGATGCTGTACCCTTGTATCTGCCTTCACCGGCTGATCTTGAGGCGATCGTGGGGCATGACCCGGATGATTTGGAAAAAAAGATCAGTAGAAAAGCGGACGATAATGAGCCGTTTTCCGCGCTTGCCTTTAAAGTACAGGCTGACCCGCATATGGGTAAATTGATTTACTTCCGGGTTTATTCAGGCGTAGTAAAAGCCGGAACTTATATCTATAACTCGACAAAAGGGAAAAAGCAGCGCGTGGGAAGGCTTCTGCAAATGCACGCGAATAACAGGGAAATAAGGGAATATATTTATGCCGGAGATATTGCGGCTGCTGTCGGGCTTGATAATACGGTTACCGGAGATACTCTCTGCGATCCTGATAATCAGGTTGTGCTTGAAGCGATGGAATTCCCGGCACCGGTTATGTCATTAAGTATTAAACCGGAAAGCCGCAAAGAACAGGATAAGCTCGGCAAAGGCCTTATGCGGCTTTCGGAAGAAGACCCTACTTTTATGGTTTCATCAGATAAAGAAACAGAAGAAACTATTTTATCCGGAATGGGTGAATTGCATCTTGAAATTATTGTGGACAGGCTTAAGCATGAGTTTAAAGTTGAAGCTGTTGTTGGACAGCCTAAAGTTGCTTACCGGGAAACGATAACTAATCATGTGAGTGAAAATTATAAGCATATTAAGCAGACAGGCGGTAAAGGGCAGTATGCTCACGTGGAGCTTGAAATATATCCCGCGGAGCCTGGGCAGGGATTTGAATTTAACAACAAGATTACAGGAGGTGCTGTGCCCAGAGAATATATCCCGGCTGTTGAAAAGGGAATAATCAGCGCGATGCAAAAGGGCGTTGTTGCCGGATATCCTGTGGTTGATGTGCGAGTTGAGCTGGTTGACGGTTCTTATCATGATGTTGATTCTTCTGAAATGGCATTTAAGATTTGCGCCGCGGTTTGTTTTAAACGCGCTTTTATGAATGCCGCGCCTGTTTTACTTGAGCCGTACATGTCTCTTGAAGTAAATGTTCCTGAGGAACATACTGGTGCTGTCGTCGGTGATCTTTGCTCAAGACGGGGCAGGGTTTTGGGAATGGAAATAAAGAATAAACAGCAGATCGTATCGGCTGAAGCGCCTCTTTCTGAGATGTTCGGATATGCCAGCGCTCTGCGGTCAATAACAAGCGGAAGGGCGAATTACTCTATGCATTTTGAAAAATATATCCAGGTTCCGTTTGCGATCGCCGAAAATATAATCGAGAAAAAGGAAAAGGAAAATAAATAACCTGCTTGTATTTTAATAAATAAGTTAAGACACTACACTGCAGGTATGCTCAGCCTGGGTAGTGTCTTTTTATTGCGCTTGAGCAGTTCTGCAGCAGAACAATTTTAAAGGATGAGATTAATTTCTATATTATTTTTGACTTCCTTGATCTAATTTTTGTATAATGTATTCTATTGCCGATCACTTACCTTTTAAGATAACTGATTAAGCGGCGCTAAAAATGGACACAAGCGCTGCTTTGGGAGAACGGGGATATGTCTAAGAAAAAAAGTAATTGGGTAGCGGTCAAAAGAGAAATGAGCAAAGAGGGGATTGAGCTTTCTTTTAAAGATAATCGCCAGTATGTCCTGGCTAAAGACCAGTATTCTGCTACGCGCCATGATAATTTTATGGCTATGGCCATGGCCATACGAGACAGGATAGTCGAGCGCTGGATAATGACGCAGCAAGCCTATCACAAGAATAACTTGAAAAGAGTTTACTATCTTTCGCTTGAATTTCTTATCGGAAGGCTTTTGGGAGATAATATCCTGAACCTTGGCTTGTGGGATGAAGCCAAAGAGGCACTGCTGGATTTAGAACTTAGTGAAGATGATATCTATAATCAGGAACAGGACGCGGGTTTAGGCAACGGCGGATTAGGCCGCCTGGCTGCTTGCTTTCTTGACTCTATGGCTACGCTTGGAATTCCCGCCAATGGGTACGGGATCCGCTATGATTATGGGATTTTTCATCAAAAAATTATTAATGGATATCAGGTTGAGCTTCCGGATGAATGGCTGAAACTGGGCAATCCCTGGGAATTTGTCAGGCCCGAGTATACGGTTAAGGTGCGTTTTTACGGGAAAACCCGCTCTTATCATGACCGCAACGGAAAACTTAGAGTTGTCTGGGCAGGCACAAAAGATGTCCTTGCTGTTCCGTATGATATGCCTGTGCCGGGTTATAAAAATGATGTGATCAATACTCTCAGGCTCTGGTCCGCGCGCAGCGCGGAAGAATTCGATTTTGAATATTTTAATGACGGTGATTACGAACGCGCGGTTTATGATCAGGTTTTCTCTGAGAATATTTCAAAGGTACTTTATCCTAACGATATTATCATACAGGGTAAGGAACTGCGGCTTAAACAGGAATATTTTTTCACCGCTGCGGCTATTTCAGATATTATCCGGCGTTTTAAAATTGATAACTCTGACCTTAATATTTTTCCGGAAAAAGCCGCTATACAGCTTAACGATACGCATCCGTCCCTGGCCATTGTGGAGCTTATGCGCATTTTAATTGATGAGGAAGAGCTTGAATGGAATAAAGCGTGGGATATTACAACACGTATATTTGCTTACACCAATCATACCGTGATGCCTGAGGCGCTTGAAATGTGGCCTGTCCCTCTTTTTGAAAAGCTTCTGCCGCGGCACCTGCAGCTTATTTATGAGATCAACCATTGCTTTTTAAGAGAAGTCGCTAATCGTTATCCCTGGGACAAGTTCCGTTTGACGCGTATGTCAATCATTGGAGAAGGGGATCCGAAATATATTCGTATGGCAAATCTGTGTGTTGTGGGCAGCCATTCGGTAAACGGGGTTTCCTTGCTGCATTCTGAGCTTATAAAAACACAGCTGTTCAAGGATTTTTATGATATTTGGCCGGAAAAATTCAATAATAAAACTAACGGCATAACCCAGAGGCGCTGGCTTAAAAAATCTAATAATAAACTTGCTGATCTGATCACCAGCAAAATCGGCGAAGGCTGGATAACAAATCTTTATGAGCTTGAAAAACTTCTCCCTCTTACAGAAGATGAGTCCTTCCGCAGTGAATGGAAAAGAGTGAAGTCAGAGAATAAAAAAGCTCTGGCTGATTATATCATGAAGGCTTCCAATGTTATTGTAAATCCGGATTCAATATTTGACGCGCATGTAAAAAGAATACACGAGTACAAGCGGCAGCTTATGTTTGGATTATATATTATTTCTCAATACCTGAAAATCAAGAATGACCCGGGCGCTTTTATTGTTCCTCGGACATTTATTTTCAGCGGAAAAGCAGCTCCCGGATACTTCAGGGCAAAGCTGATTATTAAATTTATTAACAGGATAGCGGAGATAATAAATAATGATAAAGGGGTAAAGGATATCCTGAGGGTTGTGTTTTTAGAAAATTACCGCGTCTCCCTCGCGGAGAAGATTTTCCCCGGCAGCGACCTGTCCGAGCAGATATCTACAGCAGGAACCGAGGCCTCGGGTACAGGATGCATGAAGTTTATGCTTAACGGCGCTTTAACTATAGGAACTTTGGATGGAGCAAATATAGAGATAAAAGAGGCGATTGGTGATGAAAATATATTTATCTTCGGCATGAAAGAACAAGAGGTCCAAACGCTTAAGCAAAACGGTTATTACCCGCGGGACTATATCAACCGCTCGCCAATGCTTAAAGAGATATTTGACCTGATACAAAGCCATTTTTTTACGCATTTGGATCCGGAATTATTTGATCCGATAGTGGATGATTTGATAGAAAGGGATCCGTTTATGATCTGCGCTGACTTTGATTCATATTGCCAAACGCAGGACCTAGTCTCCCATGAATATAAGAACGAGCAGGAAAAATGGGCCAGGAAGTCAATAATTAACGTAGCTAAATCAGGAAAATTCTCAAGTGATAGAACAATATCTGAATACGCGCGTGATATATGGAATGTCCCTTACCGTCCATTTAAATAACGGTATTTTTGACGATTAGCCTACGGAAAATGATATGCCAAGTTCAGAAAATCTGTTTTCGCGTGTTTGCCGGGAAAACCGGAAAAAACAAACACAGATACTGGGTATAATGGCGAGTCCCCGTAAAGGCGGCAACGCTGATATTTTACTTGAAGAGGTTCTTAAGGCCGCGCGGCAGAGCCAGGCGATAACTGAGAAAATTATTATAAATGACTTAAGTTTTATTCCCTGCCAGGCTTGCGAGGACACGCGTGAGGACGGCAGGTGTAAGATAGAGGATGATTTTCAAAAAATATATGAGGCTGTTTTAAGAGCGGATTCGATAGTTGTGGCAAGTCCGATTTATTTTGGAAGTATAAGCGCGCAGCTTAAGATGTTGATAGACAGGTTTCAGTGTTACTGGAGAGCGAAGTATGTAACTAAAACAATTGACGAGGCCCTGATGAAACAGGGAGGATTTATTTGCGTGCAGGCATCATCGGAAAATATTTTTTTTGATAATGCCAGATCTATAATGAAAAACTTTTTTAATACCGCCGGTATTGAATATTGCCGGGAGATTTTTTGCTCAGGGCTGGAGAAAAAGGGAAGCGTTAAGGAAAAACCTGATTACATGGAAAAAGCGGCAGCCATGGGCGAGAAACTAGCACAGTTTAAAAAGGGAAAGTTTGCTTAATGAAAATAAAGAATATCCGCGTGATCTTTGTGCTGGCATTGATGTTTTTGATACTATTGAATACTAATGCCCTCGCGGCTCAAAAGATTCTCATCGCTGTTTATAATGATAACCCGGAGTATTCTGCTGTAAGAGAAATATTTGTTTGGGGACTAAAGCAGGAAGTAAATAAACTGGGGATGAAAGTTGAATTTGCGTATTTGATTGATACCGATAACCGCCGGGAATTTATGCAGCGCCTCAAGGAACAGGCAAGAGACGCGCAGATGATATTTACAGCCGGAACTCCGAACGCGATGGCGATAAAAGAAGCGGGAATAAAGATTCCGGTATTATTCAGTGCTGTAGCTGACCCTAAAAAAGCGCACTTAGTAAAATCTTTTCATGACCCGGCTTCGAATTTTACCGGGGCTTATTGCGCGGTAGCCGCGCATACCCAATTGCAGATGCTTTTAAAGATTTGCCCGCAAACAAAAATCCTGGGAATACTTTACAATCCAAGAGATCCCGGACCTGTTTCTCAGGTACAGTCGTGGCATAAGGCGGCTTCTTATGTTCCGGGAATAAAAATAATGAACTTTCATATCCCCCAGAGTGTTATCTCAGAGGAAGGTTTAGCTGAGGTTACTAAAGATATGATCGGGCTTGTGGATGTTATTGTTACTATGACCGACGCTCAGGTTTCCCCTTTCGGCAGAGGAATGATTGAAGCCGCGAATAAAAATAATATACCGACATATGTAAGCATGAGTGAGCTTATTGAAAAAGGGGCGTTGGTTTCTTTAGGTTTTAATTTTAAAGAAGCAACAAAAATTGTCAACATCCCCCAGGCCATTAAAATTTTACAGGGCATTCCCCCTTCGGCTATTCCTGTGGGGACTTATCCGTATTATGAGCTGATTATTAATTTAAAAACAGCGCAGGAGATAGGGGTAAATTTTCCCAACGATATAATTAATTCAGCAGCTAAGATAATAAAATAGGGGGCATCCTTAATTAAGTTGAATAAATTTCTATAACCTAATTGTTTGATAGTTATTAGAACAAATTAAGAATGCTTCTGTAATCTCTGAAATCAGGTTCTTTTAATCAACCTAAATAAGAAAGAACCAAATAATATGCAAAATATACAAAATGATCTAACACCGATGATGAATCAGTATCTGCAGATTAAGCGAGACCATACAGACGCGATACTGTTTTTCCGGCTGGGAGATTTTTACGAAATGTTTTTTGATGACGCTAAGATTGCCTCTGCTATCTTAGGCCTTGCCCTTACATCCCGAGGAACAGGTAAGAACAGCCGGGTACCTATGTGCGGGATCCCTTACCACGCCTCAGATAATTATATCGCCCGCTTGATAAAGGCAGAACATAAAGTAGCTATATGCGAGCAAATAGGAGATCCAAAAAGCGCGAAGGGAATAGTCAAAAGACAGATCGTCCGGGTTATTACCCCGGGGACATTAATAGATGAGAATATCCTGGAGTCTAACCACAACAATTATCTTGTCTGCGTCCATAAGCAGGCGCAAGGCGAATATGGGCTGGCTGCCGTAGACTTATCTACAGGTGAATTTAAAATTACGCAGCTGCACTCAGAGGAAAAAATGTTGAGTGAGCTTGGCCGTTTGCAGCCCGCGGAACTGCTGCTGTGTTCAAACTTAAAAGATGATACTGGCCTGAGGGATAAGTTGAAACAAAGAAATATAAATGCCCTGGTAAGTGAAGTTGAAGACTGGGCATTTGATTTTTCCTATGCGTATGAAAAGCTGATCAATCACTTTAAGACTCAGGACCTCAGGGGCTTTGGCTGCCAAAATATGAATTCTGGAATAACTGCTGCCGGAGCGGCATTATCTTATCTGGAAAATACGCAAAAAACGGAAATTAAGCATATCAACAAAATCACGCCGTACTCTTTAAATAAGGTCATGGTTCTTGACGGTATTGCCCAGCGTAATCTGGAACTTGTCCGATCGATGAGAGGGGAGAAAAAGGGAACTTTGTTAAACGAATTGAATTTTACGAATTCAGCTATGGGTAACCGCCTTCTTCTGCAATGGATTCAGCAGCCGCTGCTTGATATAGAAGAAATCAATAAACGGCTTGATGCCGTTGAGCAGATAAAGAAAGATCAGGTTTTGAGAACAAACCTGAAAGATGCGTTGAAAAATATTGCGGATATAGAACGTCTGCTCGGGAGAATAAGCCTGGGGGCTGCCAACGCGAGGGATGTTCTTAATCTAAATGAGTCATTAAAAATTATCCCGCGGATTAAGCGGCTGCTGGAATCAAGTGAAACAGAGATGATAGTTGATATTTGCCTTAACTTGGATGAGCAAAAGGAGCTGGTTCAGTTATTAGATAAGGCGCTTTGTCCTGATGCTCCTCTTTCAGTACGCGAAGGCAGGATGATCAAAGAGGGTTTTAACAGCGAACTCGACGATCTTAAATATATTACCCAAGGAGGTAAGGAGTGGATAGCAAAGCTGCAGCGTGAGGAAATCAAGCGTACAGGGATATCTTCTCTTAAAATAAGATACAACAGGGTCTTCGGCTATTATATAGAAGTGAGCAAGGCCAACCTGCACGCGGTCCCTGTTGATTATATGCGAAAACAAACCCTGGTAAACGCGGAGCGGTTTATTACTCCTGCTTTAAAAGAACAGGAAGAAAAAATTATTACTGCCCAGGAGAAGATGGTGGATCTTGAATACCGCCTGTTTTTGGATATCTGCGCGAAAATTATGCAAAGCCTTACCCAGATACAGAAGACAGCATTGCTTATTGCCAGGCTTGATGTTTTGAACAGCCTTGCTGAGGCGGCCGCGCGTAATAATTATATCCGCCCGGTTATAGATAATGATCTGACAATTGATATTAAGGAGGGGAGGCATCCTGTTCTGGAAAATATGCTTGGCGCGAATAAGTTTATCCCTAATCCTGCTTATCTGGACGCTGCTGATAATCAGGTGCTTATTATCACTGGCCCGAATATGGCCGGTAAATCTACTTATATACGCCAGGTAGCGTTGATTATTATCATGGCGCAAATAGGCAGTTTTGTCCCGGTGAAATCGGCACGCATAGGCATTGTGGATAAAATTTTTACCCGTGTCGGCGCGGCAGATGATATCAGCGCCGGGATGAGTACTTTTATGATGGAAATGAGCGAAACAGCGAATATTTTAAATAACGCGACCCCAAGAAGCATGATAATCCTTGATGAAATAGGGCGGGGGACAAGTACTTTTGACGGATTGAGTATTGCCTGGGCAACAGCGGAATATCTGCTGGAAAACACCGGGATGAGGCCAAAAACACTTTTTGCCACACATTACCATGAACTAACGGAAATGGAACTTCTGTTTAAGGGAGTGAAGAACTTTAACGTTTCTGTTAGAGAATGGAACGAGGAAGTAATTTTTTTGTATAAGCTGATCAGAGGCTCATCAGACCATTCATATGGTATTCATGTTGCCCGGCTTGCCGGATTGCCGCAGAAAGTAATCAGCCGGGCGCGGGAAATATTGAGCAACCTGGAAATAAACAGCATGTCAGAAGAGGGTATACCCAGCCTGGTGAAATCCGATATAAAAAAAACAGGCAGGAGAGAAACGCAGCCGGAATTGTTTCAAAGCAGGGAAAATCCCTTGATTGCCCGCATCAGAGGGCTTGATGTAAATAATTTAAGCCCGATAGACGCGTTAAATCTTATTAACGAATGGAAAGACAGCCTCAAAAAAGAGGAATAATATGAACAGAATAAAAATCCTTCCTAAACATTTAGCCGATAAAATCGCCGCGGGTGAGGTTGTGGAAAGGCCGGCATCAGTGGTAAAAGAACTCCTCGAAAATGCCCTTGACGCGAGAAGCGCTAATATCGAAGTAGCGATAGAAGACGCGGGGCGAAGCCTGATCAAGGTGATTGATGACGGTGAGGGTATGAATGCCGATGACCTGAATATGGCTACTTTGCGCCACGCGACAAGTAAGATAGAAAAAAACTCAGACCTGATGAATATTACTACTCTGGGTTTCCGGGGCGAAGCTCTCTCAAGTATTTGTGCTGTAAGTTTTATGAAAATATTTTCCCGCACTCAATCGCAGGATTCCGCGCACAGTATTGCTTTAGAAGCAGGCGTAATTAAAAGTGTAAATGAATCTGCCCGGGGTGTAGGGACAACGGTTGAGGTTAAAAATCTTTTCTTTAATACTCCCGCGCGGTTGAAATTTTTAAAAAGCAAGGCTGCAGAGACCGCGCATATTATAAGAAACATGAACGAAATAGCTCTGGCGCATCCCCGCGTAGCACTGAAGCTCTTAAGTGATAAGGAAGAAGTTATTAACTGCGATGCCCATGAAAAATTACTTCAAAGGATAGAGATCTTATTTGGAACTGAGCTTGCTAAAGTGCTGGTTCCCATATCCTTTGACATTGCCCCTCTTAAAGTGAGAGGTTTTATTTCTAAGCCGGGGTATGGGAAGGCAAACCGTAAATGGCAATATATTTTTGTGAATAAAAGGCCGGTAAGTGATAAAATTATAATGCACGCGACCGCGCAGGGATATCATACCTGCCTTATGGAAAGGCAGTTTCCCTGTGTATTTATTTTTATTGAGACTCCTCCGGAGTTAGTTGATGTTAATGTGCATCCGAGTAAAAGAGAGGTCAGGTTCCGGGAGGCAGTGGTTATTCATGATGTGCTGGTAAAACTTATTAAAGACGCGTTGACCGATAAAAATAATTTGCCTGAGATTGATAAAACTCCGGGTGTGATAAAGCAGTATTCTTTTAAAGAGAATTTTTCTCAAGGCGCTGAAGGAAGAATGGTCTGTGAAAACAATACTGCGGGTACTAAGGAGTTTTTCCCCTCTTCATCGGCTGAGTTTGAAGGGTTTTCTCCCCGGGCAGAGCAGGCTCCGGCACGATCATTTATTTATAAAAAATACCTGCAGATAGACAATACTTATATTGCTGCTCAGGATAAAAACGGCATGATAATTATTGATGCTCATGCCGCGCATGAAAGGGTTTTATTTGATGCGCTGAGGGAGCAGTTTAAAAATAAAAAAGTAGAAAAGCAAAAACTTCTATTTCCGGTCACAGTTCATTTTAGTAAAGATGAATTCTTGCTGGTTTTAGAAAACAAAAGCGTGTTTGATGCCCTGGGGTTTGAAATAGAGGATTTCGGCGATCAGACCATGGCTCTTTATGCTTATCCTTCCATTTTGGGAAAGGTTGATATCGCGGGTGAATTTAAAAATATAATCGCGGATATGCTTGAATTAGATATTGAAATTAATATTAATATCGAAAAAAGCATAACCCCTGTTCTTTCCACTATTGCCTGCCATTGCGCGATCCGGGCCAATCAAGCGCTTTCTCAGGAACAAATCGATTCGCTTGTCAGTAATCTTTGGCGAACAAGCTCTCCTTATACCTGCCCGCATGGACGCCCGACAATAATTTCTCTAACCCGGGACGAGCTTCAAAAGCGGTTTAAAAGAAAATGAGGTAGATATTCACACCCCTTTCCAATGCGGGTTTGGAAAGAGGTGCTCCTTACTTGCCGGTAACCCCCATTCCACCTACGCGGTGGAATGGACGGTGCGGTGGAATGGACGGTTCGAAATAAGACACGTCACTGATAAATATAAGCTAAAAATTCTAAAAGGGAAGTAACATGTAGAAAATTCCACATTATACGAAATACGTAAAATATGCTATTATAGAGATATTACGAATTGCTGAGAGGGAGGCATGGAGCAATTTGCTGGGCTTTATTTGGGGGATTAGCTCTATATTGAATCAAGGTTCGATGGTTGCTATAATTTTAATCAGACGCGCTTTACCGCACTCCCTTACGGGGACAGGCCAGCAACCTGTTCACGAGCCTGCTATGCCCCGCCACTGGCGGTGCTCCGCAATCTCGCGCCCAGGCCGCTTAGCTCCGATGTTAGATTGAAAAAAATGAAACATTATAGAATTCTTGTATTGTTTCTGACCATACTTCAATATAATAGTAACAGAGCGAAAAAAAGATTATAATAAAAAATAGAACTATGAAAAATAATTACGCATTTATTGATAGCCAAAATCTAAATCTTGCGATAAGAGATCAAGGATGGATACTTAATTTTAAAAGATTTAGAAAATATCTTGAAGATAAATACT
>JAKLQT010000218.1 GCA_022013205.1 Candidatus Omnitrophota bacterium
AACAGTTTCAGGATCTAGATTCTTAGGAAATCCTCTTAAAGGAAAAATGCCACTTTGGAGATATCTAGGTAATATATTCCTAACAAAAATTTTTGTCAAGAGGAAAATTTTGCTTTGATTTGTGCTTTGATTTTGCTTTGATTTGGTTTATCTCGGGATCCCTTAAAAGCTCTACCTCCTCATCCATGAAGTCCGTATCATCAACCACTCTATTACAATCGGTACAAGCTAACTGATGATGATGCGACCTCTTAGGCCCTTCAACTAACTCATATCGTGCCCTTCCATCTCCAAAAATCGAACTTAGAGTCCGTTGTGGCGGAAGATATAAGAAAAGCAGGTTCAGATTATCCTACTAACAGAAAAGAATAATCATATTGCTTGGTTGATGAAAACAATTACGTTTTGCGTAGGCACCGGCCTTAAATATTTTGAACCAGGCAAGCGCAAGGCATCTTTAGTGTTGCTTAAACTATCCGGATTTTCTAAATTATTTTTTCTGATTACATGTTGTAAATCGCGAATGCCGGCACAAATTCGTATCTCTTTTAAATGTTCGTTGTATAATTTTGATGCTTCTTCATTCTTGCAAAATTCTATCCTTACACTTTTATATCCAGCTTTTTTCATTATTTTCATTAAAGGAATCTCATTTATCCCATCTTGTTCGTTAATCCTAACTCCCTTTACCCGTATAGCCTCCAACGCGTTTACCAAACTAGTAATAAATTTTTCCCGTATAAGATAGTCCTCTTTTCCTAACACAATATCTCGGCCGATAATTCTAATCAGAGCACTTGTGTCCACTTGACCGTTTCTATATAAATCTTTATAAAGACTTACATGTTCCTCTGCTTCTTTAATACCCCGGCCTTTTTCAACAACAATTTTATGTAATATTTCTAAAGTAGGCCTATTTACAACTTGCACTATACGGATTTCGCCATTAGCATATTTTCGAGCTAAATTTCTCAATTTCTTCGTAACAAACGTAAATAGATCTCGTCCTTGGGCAAAAGGGTAGACATCAATATAAGGTATTTCAAATCCATTTTCTTCGAGAATAACTATTAAATCCAAAGCTTTCGGATTATTACCACTCTTTAATACTCTCTCAAGATAGGGGTAATTACCATTAGTATCCACAACATAACCCGTAATATTTGCGGATAAATTATGTTCTGGCCGGCTATAAGAACTCAAGTTATAGTTAAATTGCATTGTCATCGCCCAAGACGCTTGATCCTTCTGAATCTTTGCCTCCCTTTTAATCTCATTTTCTGTTTTCTTCGCCATATATTTAATTCTCTGGCCTTTGCTATCCCTTTTAAAAGCCTCGTTCATAGCTCGTTCTATAGCTTCTTCTCTCTGCTTCAACATATTATCTTCAAATAATATTCTTATATTATTTTTCCCTATTTGCGACTTAGGAGAAAGGCAACCTATTGGTTGATTAGCTAAACTTAGATGGCTTTTAGCCCAGATAATCTTTGGAAGAAAAACCATCTGAACCAGCACACAAATAATAATATTTTTTACAATTAGTTTTCCCATATCTTAGTAACTTTCTTTACTGCTATTACCAATAAAAGAACCCTGCTCTTAATCGCTTTTAAAATTGTTTGTTAAAGTATACCATAAAATATTGCTTACGCAACTTAGGGATTGAACCCCGAATTGCTTCACACGAATTGCTTCACATTAAATGTTACCCAAAAAGAGTGATCGAGGGTAAAATCTTGACATTTAAGCTTTTTTCTATCCTCTTATCCCTTTTTTTTCTAAAACCTTTTTTGTGGGTTCGAATCCATGCAGATGTCAACGAAGTTGACACATTTTTAGGAGGGATATGTTTTTCCTTTTGGAAAGGGGTGACAGCGAGTCGCTTTTGAAGAGCGCCAAGAGGGGGAAACTCGGTTTCCTCCTATGGAAATTTGAAAAGAAAATTTAAAACTAAGAAAATAAAAGGTCCTTCAGCACCTACAATGCTCCCTCTCGTCGCATTGATTAACAGTACTTCACCGCCAAATTTTCAAAGAAAATTTGGCGGAGAGGCAGGGATTCGTTAAGGCTGTTTTTCACAACCCCCTGATATGCAACAGATTACAGCTTAAGTCGTTGGAGTATAAAGAACTTAGGTTTATACAATATTATACAATTCTGGAAGGTTATTTATAAACTATTCACCATGGGTGGGCACTATTTGGGCACTAAAGAGCTTCGCATAGTCTTTGCGTGTATCTCTCAACTATGGTATACTTACTATGTGGGGTAAAAGTAATATTTTTTCCCTCTTGACATTTTTTTGTTAACGTGTATACTTGTGTTTGTACTGAATCAACCCACCTTATATCATTTCGATATAAGGTCTCCGGGATCGCAAGATCCCGGTTTTTTTATGTTGTAGGGATTTCCCATTTATATTGTGTGGCAATAGAAAGCGTTATATTCTTGAAAAAATTCTGACAATGCCTGCGTAGCCCATAAGAGTTCCTTCTTGCAATATTAAAATAAACATTTATTACTCGTTTCCCTTCTCTAACCACAATATCAACTGCTGGGCTCAAGTCATTATCTCCTGAAACAAGATAAGCAATATCAAATACGTCTCTATGGCATAAATCTACCATATACGAAGCAAGAGCAACGTCAGATTCTGCTTGCTTTGATCAAAATCATAACTCATAATATGCCTCTTTTCTCTATTTTGATATATTTGCCTGTTAAACAAACTGAGGAAAACAAAAATAAAAAGCCACTGGTACCTTCCGTGGCTTTTTTGCTTTTTAAAAATAGTACTAACTTTTAACTAACAGTTACTGGAATGCTGATTACCTTTTCTTTTTCAACAACTTTTTTATTGTTTTCTCGTTCTGCTCCATATTTTTTTAAATCTGAATTTATTTTTAATGCCAGAATCCGCGCAAATTCCACAGGAACAGCATTGCCAACCATCTTATAGCCATCCGCTATATTAGTATATTTAAAGATGAAATCATCTGGGAAGGTTTGAATTCGCGCACATTCTCTCACCGACAGCCGCCTATATAGGTGCTCTTTTCCTTTAATAAATTCTCTTTTGTTTTGTTCAATAAATTTCATCTTTGGAGCTTTTGGGTGAATCGGCGCATGCCTTCCACCAGCTTGTATAGTAAATGATTGTTCGCCCCAACTTCTTACCCGATTACGAGACATATAAATAGTTGAAAAACCACCATTCATATACTCATGGTTTGCGATATCCAAGCTATCGCCATTTGTCTTATTAAATTGCTTAGCAGGCATTGGCTCAGGCAAATCTCCAATAGCTTCTTTTAAAGTGATCAACCTTTTTGAAGGTTCCGGGAATTGAAATATTTTACCTATTTTTTTATGATAACCTATAATTATGATGCGCTTCCGGTCTTGCGGGACATTATAATCCTTAGCATTAAGCAATCTCCAGGAAACATTGTAATTCAGGGCATTAAACTTCCCTAAAATCTTATCAAACGCTTCCTTATGCCTAGGCAAAAGCATTCCTGAAACATTTTCGGCAAGAAAAAATAACGGTTCCTTATTTTTTAGGATGCGAATATATTCTAAAAAAACCTGTCCTCTTGCGTCATTTAATCCACGCATTGCGCCTGCTTCACTCCAACTCTGACAAGGCGGGCCTCCGATAATGCCTTCCGCGCATGGAATATCTACTGAGGGGATGTCAACTATGCTTCTTTTATCTAAAGGAACTTTAGGAAAATTATGAGTAAAAGTATCCCAAATCGTTTTATCAAACTCATTAGCCCAGCAGATTGAAAATCCTGCTTTTTCAAAACCAAGATCCAACCCCCCGCAACCTGAAAAAAGAGATATCACTCTTAACCCTTTACTATTACAATCGTTGTACTTAGACTGCATCTTAATTTCTCCCTCTTTTACTATTGTTTCATTATATCAGATATGGTTAAAATTTAAACTTATTTTATAATTTTACCACTCTCCTCCCTTCAGTTAGATTAGTCAACAAAAATAAAAAACCCCCGCTGCATTCAGCGAAGGTTTTACTTTTTTAACGTCCGGGATTCCCCCTTCAAAACTCGGGACTTTCAAATTATACTTTTAATATAACTCTAAACAAAAAACATGTCAAGAAAAAATCTATAAAGATAAAGCCCCCTGTGTCTTTGCATTAATTTATCGTTTTTTATCTTTTCTATAGCTTTTGGCATGTCTTTTTTTAACTGCTGTTGCCAGAACCTCAAAACTTTCCACCCTTCTTTTTTAAGTTTTCTGTTATTTTGTTTATCTCTTTTTATGGTTCTTTCAATTTTTGGTATCCAATATTCCCGATTGGCTTTTATTTTTTCTTTCTTATCTTTCCATTTATAGCCATGCCAGAACTCCCCATCGACAA
>JAKLQT010000219.1 GCA_022013205.1 Candidatus Omnitrophota bacterium
CGGCAAATCTGCGTTGTGTTTTTGGCGCTTCAGAAACTCTCCCCGCCAGAATGCGGCGGGGCTCAGACAGTCTTCGCGCCCAAAAGGGTACCCAAAAACATAACACAGATTTGCCTAAATTTGTGAGTGCGCTTAAAAATTCCCCCATAATCTTTATCCGAAGTCTACACTAAATAAGAAAGAGCCTAAAAAACTTCATCAAAACAGCTATGACTATAGCTTCTTTCTCTTGAACGCGATATCATTGACAAAGTTGCTTTTTGGCTATATAATGCACATATGTGCATAGGAGTCGTATTAATGAAAGCAAGAAAAACAAGGTGGATAAAATGTGAACCGGGAGAGCGGTGCTTTCGTCCCCAGTGTAATTCCTCGAAACAATTAGACGGGGTGGTAATGAGCATTGATGAGTTTGAAGCCATAAGGCTTTCTCATTTAGAAGGATTAACTCAGGAACAGGTTTCAAAAAAAATGAAGGTACATCGTTCGACCATATCACGCATTTTAGAATCAGCCCATAAAAAGATAGCCGATGCACTGGTGAATATCAAGGCCATAAAGATAGAGGGCGGCTGCTGTAAAATTGTGGGAGAGAAGAAAGCATGAACCTATCCCTTCCTAAGAGGGGTATGGAGAAGGGAAGAGCGGAGTGAAAGAAAAAAATAAAATTTTACTGATGAGCATTGCTTTTTTGGGGTGCTTTTATCTTCCGGTTGAATTATTGCCGTTTAGGAATCCTTTTTTTGAATCCCTTGCTTTAGTCCGCTGGTACGCTAGAGAGCATGTTTTGCTTTGCCTTATCCCTGCTTTTTTTATTGCCGGTGCGATCTCAGTATTTGTTTCTCAGGCATCAGTAATCAAGTATTTTGGGGCAAACGCGAATAAGTTTCTTGCCTATACAGTGGCATCAGTTTCAGGCACAATACTGGCGGTCTGTTCCTGTACGGTTTTACCTCTTTTTTCCGGTATTTACAAAAGAGGCGCGGGATTGGGGCCGGCTACGGCATTTCTTTATTCCGGGCCGGCAATTAATGTATTAGCGATTATTATGACTGCCCGCATACTTGGTTGGGAGCTTGGCCTTGCCAGAGCAGTGGGGGCAGTGTTTTTTAGTGTGCTCATCGGGCTTATGATGCATTTGATATTTATTAAAGAAGAGCGGGTAAGGAAGACCGAAGGTGACTTAGTAGCCGGTATTGTAAAAGAATCAAGAACATTATTTCAGAATGCTGTCTACTTTGCCTCTATGGTTGGTTTTTTGGTTTTTGCTAACTGGGCAAGGCCTCAAAGCCAGGACAGCGGGCTATGGGCTTATATCTTCGCGGTAAAGTGGTATTTAGCCTTAGGATTTATTGGTATAACCGGCATTATGCTCTTTAAGTGGTTTAGCAAGGATGAAATTAAGGACTGGACGCAAAGCGCATGGACTTTTGCCAAGCAGATCATGCCGTTACTTCTCTTTGGTGTTCTGATCGCGGGCTTTTTACTTGGCCGGCCGGATCAGGAGGGGTTGATTCCGTCATGGATGATTGCCAAGGCTGTAGGGGGGAATTCATTATTGGCTAATTTCTTCGCGGCGATTGTGGGAGCCTTTATGTATTTTGCTACGCTTACTGAGGTGCCGATTTTACAAGGGCTTATCGGCGCGGGTATGGGTAAGGGGCCGGCGCTGGCACTGCTTTTAGCCGGCCCGGCATTAAGCCTGCCGAGTATGCTGGTTATTCGCGGCGTTTTAGGTACAAAGAAAACAGTGGCCTATGTGAGCCTTGTTATAATTATGGCGACAATCAGCGGAATCATATTCGGCGCGAGATAGTGTCAAGTAAAGCATGAAGGGGTATGAAAGAATTAACCACAGAGCACACAGAGGGCACAGAGGGAAGAAATAATATATATTTAAACCGCGAAAGGCACGAAAATAAGATTAACTATATGCTGTTTCGACAAGGTCGAAAGCTCATTTTACCAATTCATTGCCAATCAGAAAAACAAGTTTTCCTGTTGCCCTGAATTTTAAAATGAGATGGCAGACAATGCCATTTACAGCATTTAGTTAACAATCAAGATAGGTGATTTTTAATTGCTGTTATGTGTTTTCTCTGTGGAACTCTGTGTGCTCTGTGGTGAATATTTGATGGGAGGGGTAAAATGAAGATAGAAATTCTCGGTATGGGGTGTCATAAGTGCAAAATGCTTTATGAAAATGCCCAAAGGGCTGTTAAAGAAGCAGGGATAGAAGCAGAAGTTGTTAAGGTTGAGGACATGGATAAAATAACCGGCTATGGAGTTATGTTAACTCCGGCTTTAGTTATTAATGGGCAAGTAAAGGCCGCGGGAAAAACAGCAACATCAGAGGAGATAAAAAAATGGTTAAAAGGATAATAATTGTTCTGCTTATGTTTATAGCGTTTTTCAGCCTGAGCCAAACGCTATTGCCAAAGATAACGCGCTTGAAGAAAACGCTCAGGTTATTGCTTACTATTTTCACGGAGATTTCCGTTGTGTTACCTGCCGCAATCTAGAACAGTACGCGAAAGAAGCGATTGAAACCAACTTCAAGAAGGACTTAAGTGAGGGCAAGCTTGTTTTTAAAGCTGTAAACGTCCAGACGCGTGAAAACGAGCATTTTGTGAACGATTACCAGCTTTATTCAAAATCTTTAATCTTGTCATTAACAAAAGACGGCAAAGAGATAAGGTATAAAAACCTTAGCAAAATATGGGAGTATGTAGGAAACAAGGAAAGGTATATTAACTATGTAAGAGACGAAATCACTGCTTTTCTTAAGGAGAAAAAATGATTGAAGCCCTGTTTGTCTTTGGAACTGCTCTTTGGCTTGGCGTGCTTACTTCTATAAGCCCATGTCCTTTAGCGGCAAATATCGCGGCGGTTTCTTTTCTTTCAAAGAAGATTAATCACCCCAAAGCAGTGCTTTTTGCGGGTATAACGTATACTT
Organism: Candidatus Omnitrophota bacterium; assembly: GCA_022013205.1. Taxonomy (GTDB): domain Bacteria; phylum Omnitrophota; class Gorgyraeia; order B26-G9; family B26-G9; genus JAGLQQ01. The sequence continues at coordinate 2,957 of JAKLQT010000219.1, forward strand.
TCGGAAGAATGATCGCATACTCTGTCTTAGGGGTAATTATTATTACATCTCTTGTAAGCATTCCTTTCATGGCGAATTTTCTCCAGAAGTATATGAATAAGATTTTAGGCCCTATTCTTGTTTTTGTCGGATTATTTTTGCTTGATATAATGCGCTTTAATTTTTCAGGGTTCTCTATTTCAAAGCAAAAACAGGAATCTTTAGCTGAGGCGGGCCTGAAAGGGTCTTTTGCCCTAGGGTTTCTGTTTGCGCTCGCGTTTTGTCCGATATCCGCGGCGCTTTTTTTTGGAAGCTTAATACCGTTATCTTTAAATAATAATTTTGGAATTGTATTGCCTTTTATCTATGGGATAGGCACAGGTTTGCCTGTATTGGTTTTTTCTTTTGGAATCGCTTTTGGGGTTTCTACGCTGTCGATTTGGTTTAATAAAATGGCAGCTCTTGAAAAGTATACGAGAAAAATAACAGGCATTATATTTATAGCGGCAGGCTTATATTTTATCTGGGCGCATATTGCCGGCAGCCTGCGATCATAAATAAGGAGCGTTTATGGAACGGGTTATCTATGAAGAAAGAAAATTAAGCTTTTTTGAAAAATATTTAACATTATGGGTTATCGGTTGCATAGGATTTGGCATTGTAATGGGTAAATTATTCCCCCAGATTGCTATAACCCTTGATAAATTCTCCATATATCAGGTGTCGATCCCGATCGCGGTTTGTCTTTTTTTTATGATGTATCCGATCATGGTCAAGATAGATTTTGCCCAGGTGATCAAGGCCGGGAAAACTCCCAAGCCGGTTGTGCTCACATTATTTGTAAACTGGTGTATTAAGCCGTTCACCATGCTGGCAATAGCCTGGCTTTTTTTGGGCGTATTGTTTAAAGGATGGCTTCCTGGTACGGAAATCATTAAAGGCGGTCAAGAGGTAGAGCTGTTCCGCTCCTATATTGCCGGTTGTATTTTGTTGGGTATTGCTCCTTGTACGGCAATGGTGCTTATCTGGGGGCATCTATCTCGGGGCAATGACGGCCATACCCTGGTCATGGTAGCGATCAATTCCCTTACCATGCTTTTTCTTTACGCGCCGTTAGGCGGATGGCTCCTGGGTGTAAATGAAATGCCGATTCCATGGCAGACCATAGTGTTGTCGGTTGTGATATACGTGGGATTGCCTCTTCTTTTGGGGTATCAATCACGAAAATGGATAATCGCTAAAAAAGGGTTAAAGTGGTTTGAGGAGAAATTCCTGCATTATCTGACCCCTGTGTCAATAAGCGCGCTGCTTCTTACGCTTGTACTGCTTTTTTCTTTTAAAGGAGAGCTGATTATTAACCAGCCTCAGATTATTTTTCTGATTGCAATACCGCTTTTTGTGCAGACATGCCTTATTTTCGGTATAACATACGCTATAGCCGGATGGTTGAAATTGTCTTACCGGGACGCCGCGCCTTCGGCGTTAATCGGAGCAAGCAACCATTTTGAGGTGGCCATAGCAACGTCTACGATACTTTTTGGATTATCATCCGGTGCTTCTCTTGCCGCTGTAGTGGGAGTTTTGATTGAAGTGCCGGTTATGCTGATGCTAGTGAGGGTTTGTCTAAAAACAAAAAAATGGTTTAAATAATACAAGCTCTCATATCCCACGCAGGGTACCTTGTCAAGACAATAGCATCTAGCGTATAATAAGACACAGTGTATGAAATTGTGGGGTTATGGATTTCTAATTGCAAGGGTGGAACTTTTTAAGAGGTAATTATGTCTTATAATAAGGGAGAAGATGAGATACTGATAAAATCATTTTTATCCGGAGATAGAAAGTCTTTTGACGCCATTATAAATAAATACAAGAATTTAGTATTTAATATAAGCATAAAGATGCTCGGCAACTATGAAGAGGCACTGGACATATCGCAGGATATTTTTATAAAACTATACGGTTCATTAAAAAATTTTAAGTTTGAGTCTCAATTCTCAACTTATCTTTATCGAATAACAATGAATTTTTGTAAAAACCGATTGATTTCATTGCACAGACGCAGAAAAAAAGAAACTTTTTCTTTGGATGATTCTATCGCGGCAGAGTCCGGAGGTATTAAACGTGAAGTTAAAAGCAACCGCCCAAATCCGAGACAGATTTTAGATGAAAAGGAATACAAGAACGTGATTTTACAGGCAGTAAATACTTTAAAAACAGAATATAAGCAGATCATAGTTTTAAAGGATATAGAAGGGTTAAAGTATGAAGAGATTTCTGATGTTTTAAATATAGATTTAGGCACTGTTAGATCGAGGCTGCATCGGGCACGGTGTAGTCTTAGAATAAAATTAGAGGGTATATCGTTATGAACGCTCATGATTGTAAACATATTCAGTCTTTGTTTTCCGGTTACATTGATGCGGAGCTTAATGCTCAGCAGCGGCAAGAGGTTAAAGAACATATCGAAAGCTGTACTGCATGCAAAAAAGAGTTTGAAGCCTTTAACTTGATGGCCAAGATGCTGCATTCAATGGAAAAGATTGATGCGCCGGCTGATTTTACGGAAAAAGTTAATCAGCGCATAGATGATAAAAAATCAGTAGATAGCTTTTTGAAAAATCTGGTAAGAGATCAAAGGTTCAAAGTTCCTTTAACCATATCTGCTGCAATCCTGCTGTTTGTTTGCGTGCGTTCATTTTATCCGGAGATTTTATCTTATAAATCCGATCAAGGACAAATTAGAGGGGTTAAATCAGATAAAGCTGAAATACCTGTTGAACTGGCAAAGGCAAAATTGCCTTTACCGGTTTCTGATATTAGGATTAAATCAGAAAGTGACGTGTTCTTGGATAAGAATGTTCCTAAATCTAGAATATTAACAGAGCAAAGATATTCTGAAGATGAAAAAGTAATAGCTGATACCGAAAGAAAATTAGCTTCTGTTGAATCAGCTTCGAAAATGCAGAAGGCTTTGCGTGTTAATGGATATAACGCGTCAATAGGGGATTCTGAGGCTAAAGATCTTTTATTAGATGCAGTAGAAGAGAAAATTAATGCTGTAACAGATAGATTATATATTTTAAAAATTAAAAGCCTGAATATAGATAAAACCAGAGCAGAAATAATAGGTTACATCAATACAGCAGGTATAGAACAAGATATTAGCTTAGCGGATGCAGTAGAAAGAGCAGAAGAAAAGGCCTATAGTCTGATCATAAGCATTACCAGTAAGCAATTGACTGATTTAATAGCAGTTTTAAATCAGCAGCAAGCAGAGATTTCTTCTATTCCTGATGTAACCGGTTCTTCTGGCGAACCTTTCTTAATACGCATTGAGATTGATGAAAAGAAGTAGTTCCTCATATTCATAACTCATTATTTTCCAATGTATTCCGTTTGACTTCTCTAAAAATACCGATTTTTGGAACAAAGCCTTCGTTTTTGTTGTCTAATTTGTTGTAAGTAAAAAAATGCCGGCAAGTGTTAAAGGACAATGGAAAAAGGAGGGTGAAATGAAAAAAGTAATAGTAGTTTTGATATTGATCGTGGGTATGGTTAGTTTTTGTGGACAGAGTATTAGTTATGCGTATAAAGAATACAGGGATATGGAAATAGAAAGAGTTGAAGGAGATAATAATCTTTCGCCATATTTTTATATTCCTTCAACTGACGCGATTGATTCTCTACCGCTGCTTAAGACAGATGCTAAAGTCAATATCGCCGGGGTAATCGCGGATGTTGAATTAACTCAAGTTTATAAAAACCAGGGAGAAAAAACTATTGAAGCTGTTTATGTGTTTCCGATGGGGATGAAATCAGCTATTCATGCCATGCGCATGAAAGTAGCAGATCGTATTACCGAAGCTAATATTGAAGAGAAACAAGCGGCACAGCAGATTTACGAGCAGGCAAAAAATCAGGGCAAAACCGCATCTTTACTCCAACAGGAACGTCCGAATGTATTCCAGATGAAGGCCGCAAACATTATGCCTGGTGATGTTGTGGAAGTTACGGTTGAGTACACCGAACTTCTTGTCCCGCAAAAGGGCATTTATGAATTTGTTTATCCTACAGTTGTCGGCCCGCGGTATGCGGGTGAGACGCAGGATGAAGAAAAGAAAAATAATAAGTGGATAAACACGCCTTACCACAATGAAAACGAAAATCCAAAATACAGTTTATATCTTACGGTGAAAGTTAACGCGGGAATTCCTATTTCTGATATTTGGGTTAAATCGCATGATGTAAAAATAATAAAAGATAATAGTAATGCGGAAATTTTATTACACCCAAGGGAAACTCAAGCTGGAAATCGTGACTTTATTTTGCGTTATACCTTAAAAGGCAAAGAAATTCAAACTGGGCTTTTGCTTTATCCAACAAGTGATGAAAACTACTTTTTGCTTATGGCGCAGCCGCCGGAAAGAGTTGTTTTAAACGATTTGCCTGCGCGGGAATATACATTTATTGTAGATGTCTCGGGCTCAATGCACGGGTTTCCGTTGGATGTATCAAAAACACTGATTAAAAAGATACTTTCAAATTTGCGTACAAAAGACTACTTTAACATCATGTTTTTTTCCGGCGGATCAAACGTTTTATCAGAATACCCCTTACAGGCAACAGAGCAGAATATCAGCAGCGCCATATCAATGCTGGAAAGCCAACAAGGAGGAGGCGGCACGAATATTCTGGCCGCATTAAATAAAATTTTAGCCTTGGAAAAAAAGGAAGGATTATCCCGCACAGTAGTTATTGCTACTGACGGCTATGTTTCAGTTGAGAAACAGACATTTGATCTAATCCGGAAAAACCTTAATACCGCAAACGTATTTACGTTTGGCATCGGCAGTTCGGTTAACCGCTACCTTCTTGAGGGGATGGCCCGAGCCGGTTCCGGAGAGCCTTTTATTGTTATCAACAAGGATGAAACAGAAAAAGAAGCGAATAAGTTTTTTGAATACGTGAGGGCGCCTCTTTTAACGGATATTGAAATTAAATCGCAAGGCTTTGAAATGTACGATGTTGAGCCGGTTAATGTACCGGATTTGTTTGCTCAGAAGCCGCTTATTATTTTCGGAAAATATAAAACAGCTTGCGGGAAAATTATAATTTCCGGAAAAACTGCCCAGGGGAATTATGAAACAAAAATAAAAGTAGGCAAGGCCTATGAAAATAATGAAAACAGCGCGTTGCGTTATCTTTGGGCACGTGAGAAAATAGCCCGGCTTTCAGATTATGGACAAGCCGGGGTAGATGTTAAACAACAGGTAACAGAACTGGGCTTAAAGTATTCGCTGATGAGTGAATATACCTCTTTTATTGCTGTAGATAAAGTTATTCGTGATACAGGAGAGGTAGTAACTGTAAAACAGCCGTTAGCTTTACCTCAAGGTGTAAGCAATTATGCTGTCGGTGATGTAAAAAGATGTGCTAAGATGCCGATTTCTTTGGGTTTTAATCAACCCGGTGTTAATGGAAGTTTAAGGCTGGAAGAAGCTGAGGAAAAATCAGCATCTGATTTAATGCTAACAGTAAAGGAGTCTTTTACTAAAGATGAAGAGGCTAAGGTACAAAGCGCTTTATCAGTATATTTGACAGGAGGCAGGTTTACCTCCGAGGTAACAATGGCTGAGGTTAAGCAGCTGATTACTCCTTTGAAAACAAAACTGGCAAAGCTATTAGCATCCGGAGAAATAAAGAGCATTAAGATAGAGCTGACAATTAAAAAAGGAAAAGTTTTTAAAATTACGATAAAAGAATATACCGGAAAAGAGTGCAGAGAAAAAGACATTGCAAATATTCTAAAAAGTATAAGGTTTAAAAATAGTGTGACTGATACTATTGAGATAGAACTGCTTGTGCGTTAGAATTATTTGCTGACTTCTTGGTGTAAGGAGAGCCCAAAGCTATGGGCTCTCCTTTTTTAAACTAACCACGAGTAGCGTGTTTAGCTTGCACAAAATCCTGCCTCAATATATAATAAATAAAATCAGGTTCTTTTGCCACATTAAACAAGAAAGAACCAAAAATATAGCAGAGACTTTAGTGGAAAAAGGGGCTTAAATTAAATAATGCGCTCAAAAGATACGGCATATTTTAGCGAAGATAGAGACTTGATGGTGCGGTTTCAAAACGGCGAAAAGCGCTGTTTTGATGAGATTGTTGAACGCCACAAACAACGTGTTTTTAATATTGCTTACAGATATTTAGGCAATATCCATGATGCCGAAGATGTTACCCAGCAAGTGTTTATTAATATTTATAATTCCAGGAAAGCATATTCACCAAAAGCACAATTCACAACATGGCTTTACACGGTTTGTAAGAATACCTGCCTGAAAACATTTCGCAAAAAAAGATTAAACACTACATCAATCGATACTGATATGAATCTTGAGCAGAATACTGTGTTTATGCAGGTTCCTGACCCAAACGCTAATACACCACTTGAGAATGTGATAAATAGTGAACGGGATTTGGTTGTAAAAGAAGCCATAGATTCTCTGCCTGAGAATCAAAAGATAGTAGTGATTTTATATAAATATGAACAGCTTTCGTATGGAGATATTGGAAAAATAACAGGGTTTTCTGTAAAAGCGGTTAAATCATTGTTACACAGGGCTCGGGTGAGTTTAAAAGAAAAGTTGTCCAGCTATTTTAATAGATAATGCGGAACTTTCTTTGTTTTTTGGGATTTAATTAAGTGGAGGAAACATAATGAATTGCCGGCATATAAAGAAAATATTGATTCCTTTCCTGGAATCAGAACTTTCACAAATAGAGATGGACATTATTAAAGCCCATCTTCATAAATGTGCTGATTGTCGAAAGGAAAAGCTGCTTCAAGAGCAAACATGGTCTATGCTGGATGCGTTTGAAGCCCCGCGGATCAGCAGTAATTTTACGGCGGATTTAATGGCAAAGATTCATGCGCAAAAGGAAGTAAAGCCGGGATTAATCCGGGTATTTCCGGCATTTAATCTCCTTCTTAGATTCAGGATGCTGGCGCCAGCCCTGGTTTCGGTTTGTATATTAATTGTGGTGTATTTGTTTGTTCAAAATCAGATGTTTCAGGCTTTGCAATCGGCTAAGGATTTTTCGTTTAAAGAAGAAACTATATTGCAGTCTAAAAAGGATATATCCATAGGCTCACAGGTGAATGTCGCAGAGGTTACTTTGATAGGACAAGAGGAAGATATACACTTGGCGGCAACGGAATTTGTTGAAGATGTTAGGGCTAAAATCACCGCTATTGACGAGGAGATAATTCGTAATTTAGATGTGTATGAAAACATTGAATTGTATCAAAACTATGCGTTATTTAATGACCTTGATGTTGTTGAAAATCTAGATGCAGAGGTTTTATAATATGTGCGAAAAATTAAAATATATTATTGTTATTCTAATCTTTTTTCAGATACTTGCTATTTCTTTTGCCTTCGCGCAAGAAGAGGGCTCTTCAGCTAATGATCTAACCTCTGCGGCATATGAGGAAAATTTAAAGCGATGGCAGAATATGTCTGAAGAACAACGCGAGGTGATACGCCAAAAAGTTCAGGCAATAGATTCGCAGCAAAGAGAAACTATGCAAGAGAATGCTAGAAAATTCAGAAAACTTCCCCCTGAAGAGCAGAATAGAATCCAGGGAAATTTTCAAAAATTCAAAAAATTACCAAATGAGAAGAAAGAATTCTTAAGAGAAAGGTCCCGACGTTTTCAGATGTTTTCACTGGAAGAAAGAACCCAGTTACGCCGCAGAGTAAGAGAGAAAACAGGCAGAGAAGATATTCGCGGCCGCGAAGAGGATTATAGAGACAGACAGGAAGACGCTGGTGAGCGTGGGGAAAGCATTCGTGAGCGGCGCGAGGAGAGAAGAGATCTTGTTCCGGGGCAAGATAAAGTGATGCGCAATGGAGGCAGGAAACAAGGGCCAAGGCCCGAGCGTAGAGTCAAACCAGGCCAAGGCCCGGTTTCCAAAGAGATGGGTTTAAAGGCCGGAGAAGGCCTGGCAGAGGGTAATGGCCGAGAAAAAAAAGGGCTGAGAAAAGGTAATGGCCCTCGAAATAAGGTGCCTGGAGTTAGAAGAGGCGGTTCTAGAAAATAAATTAGCTGGTTGAGCGAAACTTTTTATCTAAAGCAGGGTTTAACTAATTAGAAGGCAGGGCGTCTTGAAAAATGGTAAAGTAATTATCAAAAGAAAGGGAGGAGGCTGAAATGTTAAAGTATTTAAGATTATTAGTGTTGGTAGTATTTTCAATGATGTTTGTGTTTAGTTTTAATGAATTAACCTTTGCCCAGGAGGAAACAGAAGAGGCAGCTCAGGAAGCAGGGTCAGAATCCGGCATATCAGAGGAATTGCGTGCCAGGATTGACAAAAACAATGATGGAAAAATAGACAATGTAGAGAGACAGATTTGGAGAAATCAGAAGAAGCGTCTTGATACAAATAAAGATGGTACAGTAGATAAGAAAGAACGAAAACAGTGGCAGGATCGTAGAGAAGATGTTCGCGACCGCCGCGAAGATGTTGTGGACCGCCGCGAAGACGTCCGCGATCGACGTGAAGATGTTGTGGACCGCCGAGAAGATGTCCGCGACCGCAGAGAAGATTATTTTGACAAAAAGGAAGATATTCTAGATCGGCAGGATGATAAGATTAAAGCTGATCAAATGAAAAATCTTCGTAATCAATTCGAAAGTTCTACTGATCCTGAAGAAAAAGCCAGGTTAAGGGAACAAATACGGTCTTTAGGCAACAACATTCGCAGAGATAAACAAGAGGATGTTTGGGACCGCCGTGAAGATGTCATGGACCGCCGTGAAGACGTCCGCGACCGACGTGAAGATGTTGTTGATCGCCGCGAAGATGTCCGCGACCGCAAAGAAGATATTAGAGATAGACGTGAAGATATAAAAGATCGCGGTCCGCGTGCGGATCAGAAACCGATAGTAAATCTCCCAGGGCCCAAAGGTGGGCTAGGCGCGAGTCCGGCTCTACGAGACTACGGAAAAGGTGTTGGAAGAGGAAATAGCCAAGGAGCTCAGCAGAAGAAAAAGGGTGGTGCTTCTGGCGGCGGCCGTAGAAAATAAGCTGTAGATATCACAAGGACACGTACTTAATGATTTCTAAATTTCGTACGTGTCCTTTATTTTCTAGGGTACAGGGTCTGGTCTAAACTATTGACAAAGTAGCGGCTTTCAAAGACAGAGACCTTTTATAAGGTTCTTTCGCAATGAATGTGGAGAATGTTGTATAAGTGAAGTCGTGACAAGATTATGGGTAAATTTGTGAGTGCGCTTAAAAATTCCCCCATAATCTTTATTCGAAGTCCACACTAAATAAGAAAGAGTCTTCCAAGAAAGAGTCTTTTAAATCTTGACACAAATTAAAGATAGGAGTAATCTTAAAATATAGTTATAAAGTCCCGAGTTAAGAAGGAATAAATCCCGGACGTGGCGTAAGCCGCCCTGAGAGAAATCGAATGGGTTAAAAATCCCGAAAGGGATAGCTCCACATAACGAAATTTTATCAGATTCCTACGCCAAATGAGGAGTGGGTTTTTGTTAGGAGAGAGAGGCTTATGGAGGAAGAATTAGAAGGATATTTTTTGGATGATGGCACTTGGGTAAATCCGGCGTTGGTACCTAAACCGAGTCTGTGTGTTATGTGTAAGTATGATGAGGATAAAAAGGAAGAGGTCCTTTGTATGCTAACTCGTACAGATCAACAGGATGAGGATGATTTTAAGTGTTGTTCTTATAAAATGAAAGTATTCTAAAACGAGCGAGCAGTTATCTGAAGTAAATACCAAATTCACTTATAAAGACAAGCCTATCCATCCATTTTTGATCAGGCAGTTTTCAAATTGGTCATCAGATTATCGTCCACCGGTATTAAAGACAGTTGATATCTCCGCGGCATTTGACACGAATCAATCCCAGCGTCTCGAGGGCAGTTTGGCGGCAGGGCAATTGATAAGGATGTTGAATTAAAATTTCCGATTGAGTGATATGACTGTGCGCAATAATATTTTCATCATTTCTTTACTGTAAGCTGTATAACATTGACAAAACCCCCTCTTTCCATTAACCTATATTTATCCCCGAACGCAGAACAATACGGGCTTGCCCGTGGATTAATAAGGACTCGGGATGTCGCCCTAAACGGGGCATAATTAAACCATGTATCACGGGTTTACTCGTGGGGCTCCACATGACAAAGAAGAAAGAAACCTCTGAAAAAGTTATCTACGAAATAGACCCTCATGCTGCGGCCAAGTTAAAAGTAAAAAGTAGAAAGTGAAAAGGGAAAAGCATAAACCGGATAGTTATGGGGAAGAAACAGAATAACCCAAAAATAACCTACGAGGTCGATCCATATAACCGATTGATTATTAATAAATCCGGCAAGAAGAGCCAACTCTCCAGGTTCAGGCAGGTTCTTGACGGCCGGTTTAAAATCGATAAAGACAATACAGTATCTTATCATATAAAAGCCCCGATGCCTAAAAGTGCGAAAATCCCGTATCAGGTTAAGCTCTAAAAAAAATGGTCTTTAATAAAACCCAATTC
>JAKLQT010000220.1 GCA_022013205.1 Candidatus Omnitrophota bacterium
AAACAAAAAAAAGAATTATATTAAACCCTCCTTTTGGGAGCTGCTCTGCCTCATCTTCAACTTTATTTCTAAGAGCATTAATTTCTGAATTTTTGTTAATCATATACAAACGATTACTTACCTCTACATTTATCTTGCGTGAATAAAACTCGATTTCTAAGTCGGGATATTTATCCTTTGATTGGGGTCTATGAAGTATCTTAACTATACACCCTGCTCTTGCAAAGTTTGCCGCTGCCTCTAATTCGCAATATTTTCCCCAGAATTGCGCATTTTCTTTGAGCTTATTAAGCGTACCTGTTTTGTCTTCAAATTTTATATTTGCATTTTGCAAAGAAAATTCTAGCTCATTCACACACGGAGGGAGTAAAGGATTGTTTGGCCAATAAGTAACCAGCCATTCGAAAAAGGGATGTCGCCGACCTAACGCCATATTGTTAAGACGACTGAAGCATTCATCAAAATCTACTGTTGCATTTCCTGTTAACCCATAAGCAAGCATCAAATTATAAAATAATTCCTGTTTCTCCCCCTCGCTTAAAAGCTCGTTAATTACTGATTCAAAAACACTATAGATGTTTGGATAATTTCTTTGAAAAATTATTATTCCATCTTTCATCATGCCCCTCCCGTATTGGACGAGTTTCGCAACTGGCTATTGTCTGAAGAAGCTATGACACTTTGTGCAGTATCTAACGATTTTGTTCTACTCTAATAATCTCCACTACTATATCATTGGTTAAAGTTCCGTTGTCTTTGCTAACAAGAATCACTTCATCATCTTCGGAAATTTCTGGATATGGAGTCCGTTCCTTAACTCTGCATTCTTTTATGTGGTTACTTGCAAATAATTCACGGTCTATCTTATATACAATCCCTCTTAATCGTGAGTGAGTAGCATAAATCTTTGCCCGTTCAAAAAAGGGTATTGTTGAGACCCCTGATGAAGGGAAAGCATCAGAATCTCGCTGATGCGCAATAACAGCATTATCTTCTGATTCTCCAATCATTCCTTCATTTATCACAAACCCGTCTCCACCATCTTCACGCTCTCCAATTATAATCCCTCGACAAAAAGAGGCGACCTTCAATCCTACCTTTTTTCAAATTTTCACCAAAATTCCGCAGATTTTATTTTAAAAATCTGGTGTCCATATAGTGACCATTTTGGTAAAATTTTATCAAAATTCATAAAACTTGGTAAAAACAAAAAACTCTGTAACTCATTGTCTGATTAGGTAATTACAACTATTCATTGGACTTAAAAAAGTTCGCTTTTTGGTTTAGGAAACCGTTGCTCTATCCTTCTGAGCTACAGGGGCACTTAAATATTACACTTATTCTATTTCTCTAGCAGCTACTGAGCTATGCTGAATGCAGCAGCCCAGGCATCTCCCCTTCGGCATCCCGAAGATAATCCCAAAAGAAGAGCTTCATTCGGGACAGGGGCACTTTATTTTTCACTCTCAACTGACTGCTTTCGCTCAAGATATTTATCTTTAAGTTTCTGCAATTGCGACAAATCATTGTTTATTGCTGCCTTTCTCTGCTCAGGGGCAAAATCAAGTGAAAGCTCCAGGTATTTTTGCGCGTTATTGACGTAATCAAGATAATCATCCGGAGCAAAATCGAAAAACAAATTAACTACCTCATAATTATTTTTAGCCAAAATCAGGATTACATCTTTTTCCTCTGGATATGCCTTTAAGTATTTTTCAAGCTCTTTAATAGATTTTTTATAAGAAAATAATCCTGCGCCGCCAAAATTAGCAAAAATCCCGTAATCGGCTTTTTTTTCAGTTATCCCCCCGGATATATGATGGCGGTAAATTTCATCGCGAAAAGCCGTTCTCAGAAACTGCTTGTAATAATTGATCATCTTTTCTTTTTTATCAAGATCATAGTACAACGCAGCTAATTCAAGAAGAACTCTTTTGATGCTTCTGTAATCCGTGTGCTGGCTTAATTTCTTGAATGTCCGTTTTCTCCTGGGAATATTATCAAGGACAAATTCATAATTCTCTATTGCTTTTTCAAACTGGCCGTCCATATAAAGCAAAAAAGCGGTCTTTTGGCGGATATTAATATTCAAAGGCGCCATTCCAAGAATAGACTCGCCTTTTATTATAAGTTTTTTCAATTGATCATTAGTACTAAAGGTCAAAAATTCTCTTCCAAAGGAAGCAACAAAAGAAGCAAACTCATCCTTGATATAATTTTCTTGGTATTCGTTTGTTTTTTTTCCTAAGGAAACAGTTGTTTGAAAGATCAAGCTTAAAAACTCTTCGGTCCGAGCGGTAATAAAATCATTCAGCTGTTTGTATTTGGGCACAATAACGGTAAAAAAAAATATAATAATTACAAGAGCAGCCAAGCATTTAATCAAGAATATGAACTTCTCTTTGTCCATCATTGCTCCTTTTTTTAGATATTGCGCCCTTAACCCGGATATTATTATAAGCTTAAAACAAAAAACAGGCAATGAATTTTGTCTTTGCCCGGGATTTTGAAATAATGTAAATATATACTTAAAAAAAAAGAGCGAGTGGGATGACATTGCTTGAAATTGGAATAAAAAAATATACTTTAATATTTGATAATCGAACTTACCGGGTATTTCTGCAGTTTTTTACGCCCTTTTAGAAATAACAGTTCTATGAAAAATCCAATACCGACAATTCTGGCCTTGCATTTATTAAGCAGTTTGCATACGGCTTGGATAGTTCCGCCGGTTGCCAGCAAATCGTCGATTATTAGTACGCGTCCGTTTGCTTTAACCGTGTCCTGGTGGATCTCAAGCGTGTCTTTACCGTATTCTAAGGCATAAGTCACGCTATAGGTCTTATAAGGAAGCTTGCCTTTTTTTCTAATTAAAACCAGCCCGGCATTAAGTTTATAAGCCAGAGCAGCTCCAAAAATAAATCCTCTTGCTTCAACACAGACAATATAGCCTATTTTTTTCCCCTTGTACTGCTCATAAAGCAGATCCACAGATTGCTTAAAGCTTTTAGGATCCTGTAATACAGTGGTTATATCTTTAAACAAAATTCCCTTTTTAGGAAAATCAGGAACATCTCTTATTGCCTTTGCTAATTTATCAACTATTTTCATTTAATCATTCTCTGTTAAATAAACTTTTAGTTTTTTCAACGCGTTATTTTCGATCTGCCGAACACGCTCCCTGCTGATATTAAAGCTTTTTGCTGTTTCTTCTAAGGTACGAAATGTCCCGTCTTTAAGCCCATATCGCAGGATCAGGATCTGCTTTTCACGCTCCGACATCTTTTCAAGCAATTCTGAGATCTTTTCCTGTCGCAGTAAGCGGCTGAGTTCCTCAAACGGAGAGGCAACAGATTCATCCTCGATCAAATCCATGAATTCACCCGAAGAATCCTCTCCTATAGGCTTGTGTAAGGATGTGGTTCTGGTAACAATTTCACTCAAACTACGTGCCTTTTTGACCGGAATTTTCATTTTTTTAGCAATTTCCTGCACAGTAGGCGCGCGGCCGAGTTTTTGTGTAAGTTTTTCAGTTGCACGTTTCCACTTGGTGATCGTTTCCGTTAAATAAACAGGCACTCGAATTGTTTTGCTTTGATTGGCAATTGCCCGTGTTATATATTGGCGGATCCACCACGCGGCATAAGTACTGAATCGATACCCTTTGTTGGGTTCGAATTTCTTCACTGAACGCATTAACCCAAGATTACCCTCCTCAATTAAATCCGTGATCGGCACACCTAAGAAACTGTATTTTTTGGCAATATTAACTACCAGTCTCAGATTTGAACGGATCATCAATTTACGCGCCTCTGCATTTCCTCTTTTGGCTCTTTTGGAGATCTTTAACTCTTCCTCTGCAGTCAAAAGAGGAATATTTTTAATGTCTTTAAGGTATAACCTTATCGGATCCATTGCCATATCGTTTATCTCACTTTTTTTCCTCTATTACAGCCTGTGCTGCCGCAAGCCTTGCTATCGGAACTCGATAAGGAGAACAGCTTACATAGTTAAGCCCGACTCTGTGGCAAAATTTTACAGAAACCGGATCACCGCCATGTTCACCACAAATTCCGCATTTAAGAGTCTTCCTGGTTTTTCTCCCCAATCTTACGGCTGTTTGGACAAGTTTTCCCACACCGTCCTGATCTATAGTCTGGAACGGATCATCCTGTAACACTTTTTTCTCTATATAATCCGGTAGGAAAACGCCTGCGTCATCGCGGCTATACCCGAATGTCATCTGTGTCAAATCATTGGTGCCAAAAGAGAAAAATTCCGCCTTCTCAGCCACTTCATCAGCGGTAAGCGCGGCACGCGGAATCTCGATCATAGTTCCCACCATATACTTTATTTTTATTTTTGATTTACTAATAATACTATCAGCTGTCTGGCGTACAATCGGTTCCAGAAAATCAAATTCAGCCTTTGTCCCGATTAAAGGGATCATGATTTCCGGCAGTACCTTAACACCTTTTTTAACCATATTACATGCTGCCTCAATAATAGCCGTTGTCTGCATTACGCACAGTTCAGGATATGTGATCGAAAGCCTGCATCCGCGATGCCCAAGCATAGGATTAAGTTCATGGAGCTTAGTCACAAGCTCACTAACCTTTGCCGTAGAGATATCAAGGCGCCTGGCCATTTCTTTCTGCCCGGCGTCGTCATTGGGTAGGAATTCATGCAAAGGCGGATCAAGCAGTCGAATTGTAACCGGCAAACCGTTCATTTCCTTGAATATTCCTTCAAAATCCTTACGCTGGTAAGGAAGCAGTTTTCGCAGCGCCTTTTCTCTTGATTCTTTATCCTGGGCAAGAATAAACTCGCGAATAGCCCAGATTCTCTCTCCCTCAAAAAACATATGCTCGGTTCTTGTCAAACCTATGCCTTCAGCTCCCAGGCGCCGCGCGGCAAGAGAATCTTTAGGTGTGTCGGCATTGGTGCGGACATTAAGCTTGCGGTATTGGTCAGACCATTTCATTATCTGCATAAACATTATGTAGATAGGACTTTTCTTAGCCTTCGCATCATTTTCTACAACTCCGGCAATTACAGGGCTTGAAGATGTTTTGATATGTCCGAGCATAACCTCACCCGTAGAGCCGTCAAGGGATAACCAGTCCCCTTCTTTAACAACTATATTGCCTGCGGTTGCCTCCTTTTTCTCGTAATTAATATTTAAAGCACTGCAGCCTGCGATACAGCATTTACCCCATCCGCGGGCAACAACAGCAGCATGTGAGGTCATACCGCCTGTTGAAGTAAGAATACCCTCAGCAGCTGCCATACCGGCAACATCCTCAGGAGACGTCTCATGCCGAACAAGAATAACCTTTTTTCCTTTTTTATTCCCCTCTTCTGCCTCAGCAGCCGTAAATACTATCTGGCCTGATGCAGCTCCCGGGCCTGCCGGAAGGCCTTTGGCGATTGTCTTTGCCTTTGCCTTTGCTTTTAAATCAAAGATCGGAAAAAGAAGCTGGTTTAACTGATCACCTTCAATACGCATTAAAGCTTCTTTAGCTGAGATCATCTTTTCACTGACCATGTCTACAGCAACTTTTACCGCGGCAAGACCGGTACGTTTTCCGGTTCTTGTCTGAAGCATGAACAATTTGCCTTCCTGTATCGTAAACTCTACATCCTGCATGTCCTTATAATGTTTCTCCAGTTTATTACGGATATCATTAAGTTCTTTGTAAATATGCGGCCATTGTTTTTTCAGGCCGCTTATCGGCTCAGGAGTCCTTATGCCGGCTACAACATCCTCTCCCTGAGCATTGATCAGGAACTCGCCGAAAAATTCCTTGTCTCCTGTGGAAGGATTTCGTGTAAAAGCAACTCCTGTTCCGGAGGTATCTCCCATATTACCAAAAACCATTGCCTGCACATTAACAGCAGTTCCAAGCAATCCGGTAATCTTGTTTATTCTTCTATAAGTTACCGCGCGGGGAATATTCCAGGAACCGAAAACCGCGTTTACAGCCGCCATAAGCTGGTCTTTTGCTTTAGTCGGGAAAGGCTTTTTCACATGTTGCTGGTAGACTTTTTTATACTCTCCCACAAGCTCCTTAAGCTGCTGCGCACTCAGATCGTTATCGATTTTTGCCTTGTATTTTTTCTTTATCGCGGTAAGTTTTTCCTCAAAATATTCGTGATTAACTCCCATTACAACATCACCGAACATATCGATAAAACGTCTGTAGGCATCCCAGGCCAGGCGTTCATTATTTGTCTTTTTCGCAAGGCCCATGACAGCTTCGTCATTAAGGCCAAGGTTAAGCACTGTGTCCATCATCCCGGGCATTGAAGCTGCCGCGCCGCTTCTTACAGAAACAAGCAGCGGATTCTTCACATCCCCCAGATTTGCTCCCATAGTTTTTTCAAGCTTTTTGATATTCTCATCGATTTGCTTCTGTAATTCTACCGGGTATTTTTTTCCATGTTTGTTGTAGTAATCACATACTTCTGTTGAAATAGTGAATCCCGCGGGAACCGGCACACCAATTTTTGCCATTTCAGCAAGGTTAGCCCCTTTTCCGCCCAGCAGAGCCTTCATTTTCGCGTTTCCCTCAGACTGTCCTTTACCAAAAAAATAAACATACTTCTTAGTCATCTTTTGAAGAATCCCCCTTCCACGCATTAACAAATTTTTAACTCAATTTATTCTGAAAATACTCATCCAGCTTATCGATGTTTACTCTATCCTGGTGCATTGTATCTCTGTCTCTTACGGTTACCATTTTATCCTCAAGCGACTGCACATCAACCGTAACGCAAAAAAGCGTCCCGATCTCATCTTGTCGTCGATAAAGCTTCCCTATCGAAGCAGTATCGTCGTATTTTACCACAAAATATTTTTTTAAGCCACTACTAATTTTTTTCGCGAGTTCCACAATATCACTGTTTTTTTTAAGCAGTGGCAAGACGGCAATTTTGTAAGGGCTCAATTGTTTATTAAGGCCTAAGACCACCCTTTTCGCTCCCTTTACCTCCTCTTCACGATATGCGTCTACTAAAAATGCCAGTGCCGCCCTGTCAACTCCTCCGGAGGGCTCAACCACATGAGGCAGATATCTCTTGTTTATAGCCTGATCAAAATATGTCAGGTCTTTGCCGCTTATTTTAGCATGCTGCCTTAGATCAAAGTCTCCACGGTTTGCTATTCCTTCAAGCTCAGACCAGCCAAAAGGAAAATTATATTCAATATCCGTACAGCCGCTCGCGTAATGGGCCAGCTCATCTTTTGCGTGAACACGTAACCTGAGTTTATCATTTTTTATTCCAAGAGCCTGATACCATTGGAATCTCTCCTCGACCCAGCGCTTATAGCTATTCTCTGCGTCTTCCGGCCTTACAAAATACTCTATTTCCATCTGTTCAAACTCCCGTGTTCTGAATGTAAAATTACCCGGTGTTATCTCATTACGAAAACTCTTGCCGATCTGAGCGACACCAAAGGGAAGTTTTCTATGACGCGAATTTACAATATTTGAAAAATTAACAAAAATTCCCTGCGCGGTTTCAGGCCTGAGATAAGTAATGGCACTTTCATCTTCTATTGGCCCCAGATATGTTTTCAGCATTAAATTAAATAAACGCGGCGGGTTGGTTTTAAGATCAATCTCCGCCTTGCATTGGGGGCATTTTCTATGATCCCCCTCACCCGCTAAATGATCGACACGATATCGTTTTTTACATGATCTGCAATCAACCAGGGCATCCGTGAAGCCGTCTATATGCCCGGACGCCTTCCAGGTTAAAGGATGCATAAGGATAGCCGCGTCGAGCCCCTCCATATCCTCTCTCTGATGCACAACAGAATTCCACCAGGCTTGTTTTACATTACGTTTCAGTTCAACACCAAGCGGCCCGTAATCCCAGGTACTGCCTATGCCGCCGTAAATCTCAGAGCTGGGAAAAACAAACCCGCGCCGTTTGCATAATGAAACAATTGTATCCATACCAACATCAGACATAGGAATACCTTATCTTTTTTAAAAATTCCAGCGATTTAAACTCTCCCGTTATATGATAATCGATAAATGTCCGCAGTATTTTTTTAAGTTCCATAAAAACACTGGGAACTATTTTAAAACCAACCAGCTTTTTCAATTCTATCTTTTCAATATGTTTTAATGTAGCAATCGTGCCCTGCATTAGCTTTTGCGCGTTTAACTCATAGCCAAAGCACTTTTCGCACAAAATGCCTCCCAGGACATAGCTAAACCTGCTGTAATCAAATATTTGGCCATTACAATGTACGCAGCTATCAAGGCGTGGTTTGAACCCGGAAAGATTCAAAAACTTAATTTCAAAGATTTGGACAATATGAGGTATTTTATCCTCTTTATCGAGAAAATTCAAGAAATTCTTAAGTAATACGAAAATTTCTTTATTTATATCTCCCAGGCCCATAGTCGCATTTATAAGTTCCAGGAAATAACTGGCATAGGTATATTTTTCAATGTCCTTGTCGATTCCGTTAAAATGCTCAAGCAGATCAGCCTGGCTGATAATATTCAAACTGCCATTAATACTTTCATAAAAAACTATCTTATTATAGCTTAGCGGCACAAAATTGCTGCCAAATTTATCGATCTTTCTTTTTGCTCCCTTGGCCTGGGCATGAATTTTGCCGAAATCGGCTGTAAACAAACTAAGCAGATAGCTTGTTTCTCTGAAATCTTTTCTGTCAATAACGATCGCTTCTGTTTTATGTATTGCCATTTTATAAATGTAGTATGAAGAAAATTAAACTTGTCAACCCAAGCCCGACAAACGCGCCCGCCATAACTTCCTTTAAAGAATGAAACCCGGGGCGGATTCTGCTTTGAGCAAGAAGGATTGCTAAAATCAGCACCAGAATAATAAGCAGTTTGCTCGGAGAAAGAAACAAGGTAATTGCCCACACAGAAAAAGCAATGGCCGAATGGCCTGAAGGCATACCTCCGCGCAAGGGTTTGCCGCGCCCTATTTTCGCCTTTGAAAAAATCACCGTTATCAGAACAATGATCATGGAAATAAACGTCATGTGCAGCGGCTTTTGCCTGATATAATCAATACTTGTCTCTAACGTGTTAACCGGAAAATCCGAAATGAACAGCATGTATCCGATAAATACGGCGTTTATAGACGCCACCAGTACAGCGCCGGCAGTGATATCTTTGATTATACGCGCAAGCGGATGAAATTCATCAGTGATCAAATCAATAATCAGTTCCACCCCGCTATTGAACATTTCCGCGATCAGCACAAAACAAATCGTCAGCAGCAACAGAATCAATTCGATTTTAGTGAAATTATAGTAAAAGCCCAGCAAAAGTACAATGATAGCCGATAAAAAATGCAGCCTCATATTTTTCTGAGTTTTTAATACGTAAAGAAATCCTTCAATCGCGTAATTAAAGCTTTCCAGCAATCTTCTTCTATGCATATTTCTCCAAAATTTCCTCTTGCAATGCCTTCATTTTGTTGCGGCCTCGAGCGGTCTTGTCATCGCACCCAAGCAAATGTAAAATCCCATGCACAAGATAAAGCTGGATTTCGTACTTAAAGCCTGTTTGAAATTCTTCCGCGCGGGATGAGGCTGTATCCAGTGAAATAATCACATCACCTAAAATTTCCGGATGCATATGGGAAAACTCCCCGTCCCGCATCCTGAAAGCGAGAACGTCGGTTGGATAATTTTTCTTTAGATATTGTTTATTTAAGCCGCTAATCGTTTTATCATCTACCAAAAGAATACTTATCTCTTTCCTATCTACACCCTGATGCGCGAGAGTTCTATTCGCCAGTTTTTTTAGGCCTCGCAAATTTACCTTTTTTTTCTGAAGATTCCTTATTTTTATTTTGTTCATTTTGCAGCTGTTTAATATCCGGATATTCGACTCTTGAGTGAGATATCCCGTTAAGAATATGCGTAAAAACACCCGCTATTGTATGCAGGTCCTTCAAAGTCAGGTCACATCCATCCAATTGACCGTCAATAAACTTATTGTTGACAATTCTGCTGACCAATTCATTGATCTTCCCGGGCGTAGGCTGCGCGATAGCTTTTGAAGCCGCTTCTACAGAATCAGCAAGCATAACTATCGCTGCTTCTTTAGATTGAGGTTTCGGCCCGGGATATCTAAAATCCTCAGCCTGAATTTTATTTTTCTCCTCCCCATGCAATTCCAGCGCCCTGTGATAAAAAAAATGTACAATATCATCGCCGTGGTGCTGCACGATTATGTCATTTATAGCTTTCCCTAATTTATATTTTTTAGCAAGATCAGCCCCTTCTTTTATATGATTAATAATAATAAGGCTGCTGATAGTCGGGCTTAGATTTTCATGCCTGTTCTCAATATGCCCCTGATTTTCGGAAAAATAATGGGCCATACGCAGTTTTCCTATATCGTGGAAGTATCCTCCGACCCGCGCGAGCAGGCTATTAGCGCCGACCGCCTCAGCTGCTGATTCGGCCAGATTACCGACAACCAGGCTATGATGATATGTTCCCGGCGCCTTAAGTACCAGTTCTTTTAAAACCGGCTGGTTCAAATCAGAGAGCTCAAGTAAACTAATGTTTGTGGTTATCTGAAATAAAATTTCAAAAATCGGCAGCAGGCCGGTCACGATTATCGCGGACAGCATTCCATTGGCAATCCCCCATGCCCCCTGCACAATAAGGTTGTTGATTGAGACAAAATTTATCAGCCCCATAGAAACTATGGAAACCATATGCGTTAATCCAATCAAAAATCCTGCTTTGGTTAAATTGCGTCTGCGCCGCATATTAAGCACTGAATATATACTAACTATGCCTCCTGACATCATCGTAACCATCACGTCAAAGCTCCCACCCGTTAAGACGGAAAGAAAAATACTGAGGAGAACCGTAAGCATCAGGGCCACACCCGGGTCAATAAGGATCGCCACGAGCATAGACACACTTGCCAAAGGTATTAAATATACTGACCATGCTGAGAACAAGATTGCCTTGGTGCCCAGAATAATCAGCAATATCAGCAGGCATAACAGAAGAACATTTTTTTCCTTATGTAAAATCTTTGATTTATGGATGGCATCGTAAGTAGCAATACTTACGGCAAAAATAATCAGAAGTAGTAGAATACCGAATATATAGTATAGATTTTTCGGCTGCTTTTGAATTTTAAGCAGTTCGCTTGTGGCAAGCTCATGGTTTTTATTTATTTTTTCTCCTCTCTCGAGTATCAACTCATTCTTTTTTATTTTTATTTCCAAGCCCTCTTTATTGATAAATGAAAAATCAAAAGGAGAAAAAATATCGCGATGACTGATCTGCCCCTGCTCAGAATAATAAGCTGTCCAGAGAAAATCCTTTCCTAAAAAAAAGACAAGGCTCAAAAGCAGACAAAGAAAAATTACGATGATGACAATAAGTGAATTTTTTTTAGTAGTATTATCCTGTATCTGCCCGATAATATTTTTCATATTATTTCTTCATTTTAAGCGTGCCGGTTTCTTTTAAGGCCTTTATAGCGTAATTAATTTCCTGTTTTTGCAAATTCTTTCCCCGGCGAATGGCATCAATCAGTTCTACTAATAATTTTTCAGCAAGGATTACATTATCTTTTTTCCCCTGAAGGGCCAGCTTTTCGCCGCGAGCGGCAATTTGGATGGTGAGTTCCTGCTTTATAAGTTTTAAATTTTCATCGTAACGGCCAAAAAGTAGTTTAGCTTCTTCATCACTAAGCAGTTGTATTACTCTTTCCATACTTGCGAGTTTGATATGCTCAAGAAACTCAATCTTGAGGAATTAAAATTTTCTGGCCAGGGTAAATTTTATTAGGATTTTTTAAAGTCCCTTTATTGAATTCAAAAATTTTCTGCCACCTTTTGGTTGTTCCATACACTTTTTTTGAGATAATCTGCAAGGTATCGCCTTTTGTAACCGTGTAAGTAGTAAATTTCACCTTTTCGGCCGCCGGCTTAACTGACTCAGCCTTAGGAGGCACAATCGCACCGGCTTCTTCATCGGCATCATCAGGTAAAATTATCTTTTGCGGCTTTTCCTTTTCTTCCTTTTTGGGAATTATTGCCTGAGGGCCGCCATAAACATAACCGCGGTTTCCCCAAAGTTCTTTATCTTCGGTACGCTGAGTACGGAAATTTTTCCACTCAGCATAAGGGGGAAGTTCTAAAGTCACCTGGTAAATTTTTCTCGTTGTTTGTTTTTTTTCTGTTGTTTCTGAAGGAGGGGTGGTACCGGATATAAATCCCTTATTGCCTGATGCCGTATCCTGGTCAACGCGTTCTTTTTCAATAGTTTTTATAGAGACACGCTTTACACATCCGCTAATATTTAAAGCACATACACAAATTACAATGGAAGCAATCAATATTCTTCTCATAATTCTACACCCCCCAATAGTTCTCAGGCATTTACAATGCCATTATTATTTATATTTTAAACACGTTTATTATAAAGCATTAGCCTTTTATTGTCAAATGAAGCTCATCAAGCTGTTTTTCAGAAACACCTGATGGGGCCATAGTCAAGGGGCAAAAACCCTTCTGAGTTTTAGGGAAAGCAATAACATCTCTAATGCTTGCGCTGTTACTCATAAGGCAAAGCAGCCTATCTATTCCGGGAGCAAACCCTCCATGCGGAGGGGCCCCATAACTGAAGGCTTCGAGTAAAAATCCAAATTTAGCCTTTATCTCATCCTTGTCCATTCCTAATATATCGAAAATCTTTTGCTGCAATTGCTCCTCATGAATACGAATACTGCCGCTTCCAAGCTCAGTACCGTTAACAACCAGATCATACGCGCATGAGCGCACTCTGGCAAGGTCACTATCCAGGTATTTTTTATCTTCCGGCTTTGGTGATGTAAACGGATGGTGTTCTGAATCCCAGCGCTTTTCTTCCACGTTATACTTAAAAAGAGGAAAATCCGTCACCCACAGGAAATTAAAGCCTTCATTACCCGCGCAATTTAAAGCCTCAGCGACTTTAACCCGCAGTACCCCGAGCACACCCATGGCAATCGGCGCGATATCCGCAACCAGCAACAGCAAGTCGCCGCTTTTAACTTCAAATTCATTAACCAGGCTTTGCAATAACTGTTCACCTAAGTGCTTTTTTACCGGAGACTGGAAGTCATTTTCAAGAACCTTTATCCAGACAAGCCCTTTAGCTCCGGCATCAATGGCAGACTTAGTCAAATCATCAAGCTGTTTAAGCGTAAACCGGGCACCGCCTGTTGCTTTAATGCCCATAACCCTGCCTTTTGACTCGACTACTTTTTTAAAGACCATAAACTCGCTTGCTTTTACCAGATCACTTAGTTCATGCAGCAGCATACCATAGCGCGTATCCGGCTTATCTGTTCCATAGCGTGCCATTGCCTGCTCATGCGTAAGGCGCAAAAAAGGAATCTGGATTTCCATATTCATGGTTTCTTTGAAAATTTTCCGGATAAGGCTTTCTATAAGAGAATATATATCCTCCTCATCAATAAAAGACATTTCCATATCAAGCTGTGTAAACTCAGGCTGGCGGTCCTTTCTCAAGTCTTCATCACGGAAGCATTTGGCGATCTGGTAGTATTTATCGAATCCCGATACCATGAGGATCTGTTTAAATAACTGCGGAGACTGAGGCAAAGCGAAAAAATTTCCCGGATTAAGGCGGCTGGGAACAAGATAATCGCGTGCTCCCTCAGGAGTGCTTTTGGTCAGCACCGGTGTTTCGATTTCAAGAAACCCCTGAATATCTAAAAAATCGCGGATAACCTTAATTACTTTAGAGCGCAGGATAAGGTTTCTTTTCATCCGCTCTCTGCGCAGGTCCAGGTAGCGATAAGTAAGCCGCAGGTCTTCTCCCGCGTCTTTATCATCATTGACCTCAAAGGGCAGGGCCTTTGATTTGTTTAAAATCGTCAACTCGCTGACGAGGATCTCAATCTCTCCCGTGGCAAGCCTGGGATTTACTGTTCCCTGCGGCCTTGCACTTACGATTCCCATAATACAGATTACGAATTCATTACGCAGTGATTCAGCGGTTTTGTGCAAATTTTCACTTGCCTGGGGATCGAAAACTATTTGTATCAGGCCTTCTCTGTCGCGCAGATCAATGAAAATCAATCCGCCGTGATCTCTGCGGGAATTTACCCACCCGCAAAGAATTACGTCTTTTTCCGCGTCAGATAGTCTTAATTCGTCACAGTTATGCGTTCTTTTCATATTTTAACTCTATTTCCCCATTCCTACACGCTGTACCTGCTGGAATATTTTCCCCTCGGTCTGAATTGACGGAGCAATAATTATTTCCGTGAAATTCATTTCTTTAATGTTCTTCGCGCCCACAGACCCCATAGAAAGCTGCAAAGCTCCTACAAGGTTCTGAGACCCGTCATCTAATCTAGCCGGCCCGAACAATATTTCTTCCAGCGTTCCTGTAGTGCTGACATATATTCTTGTGCCTCTGGGCAAATTAGCATGCGGAGTTGCCATACCCCAGTGGTATCCTCTTCCCGGAGCTTCCTTAGCCCTGGCAAACGCAGAGCCGACCATTACCGCGTCCGCGCCGCAGGCAAAGGCCTTACAGATATCGCCGCCGCTGCGCATACCGCCGTCAGTTATTATCGGCACATATCTGCCTGTCTTTTTAAAATAGAACTCTCTTGCTTCAGCAATATCACATGTGGCTGTAACCTGCGGCACTCCGATCCCCAGCACGCCGCGTGTAGTACAAGCAGCACCGGGCCCAATACCCACAAGCAATCCGCTGGCACCGGTTTCAAACAATTCAAGCGCTACATCATGCGTAACGCAATTCCCGATAATTACCGGTATCTTCATTTTTTTGCAAAACTTAGTTAGATCAAACGCTTTGTATTCAGTTGAGATATGGTGAACAGATGAAACTGTGGACTGAACTACAAAAATATCCGCACCCGCGTCCTGTGCTATAGCACCGAATTTTTCCGCGCGCTGCGGTATAGCGCTTACAATACAAGGTACTTTTTTCTTTTTTATCTGTTCGATACGAATACCGATAAGTTTTTCTTTTATCGGTTCATTATAAATTCCCTGTACCAGTTTGGTTGCTTCCTCAGGAGTCGCGTTGGCAATAGCATCAAGCACTTCATTGGGATTTTCATACCGTGTCTGAACACCTTCCAGATTAAGTACGGCAAGGCCTCCCAATTTTCCCATTTTAACGGCAAAATCAACATCAACAACTCCATCCATCGCGGCAGCCAAAATCGGCACTTTATATTTTTTTTCTCCCAGGGTAAAGCTGGTATCAATCTCATTAGGATTTATTGTAATCAATCCCGGGACTAACGCTACTTCATCAAAACCATAACATCTACGTGCTTTTCTTCTTCTGCCGATAAACTGAGCCATTACTAGAAAACCTCCATTTTGACATTAAACTGTACTTAAAAATAATCCTAACATATACTTAATAATCGAGTAGTGAAGAATTAATATAACATAAAATAAATACTATGTCAATTAATTAAAAACCCGCGGGAAGTTAAATTCCCGCGGGTTTTTAAAAGAAATAAAACGGTATTAATACCCGCCCATGCCGCCCATGCCGCCCATGCCGCCCATACCACCGGGCATAGCCGATCCGGCTTTATCATCTTCTTTAATGTCCGTAATTATTGTCTCAGTTGTAAGTAGCAGCCCCGCGATACTTGCAGCATTCTCAAGCGCGGTGCGGCTGACCTTGGCAGGATCCACAACACCTGCTTTGATCATATCCACAAACTCATCGGTATTAAAGTTATATCCGATATTACCTTTTTCGGATTTAACCCTCTGTAAAATAACAGAACCCTCAAGCCCTGCGTTTTCAGCCAGCTGGCGCAAAGGAAATTCCAGAGCTTTTCTAACTATCTCCACACCAATCTGCTCTTCACGTTCAAGCTTAAGGTCGTCTAATCCTTTTGCAGCGCGGATTAAAACAACACCGCCGCCAGGCACGATACCTTCTTCAACCGCGGCGCGAGTCGCATGCAATGCGTCTTCAACTCTTGCCTTTTTCTCTTTCATTTCGGTCTCAGTAGCCGCACCGACATTGATCACCGCAACTCCGCCGGCTAATTTAGCTAAACGTTCCTGCAGCTTTTCTTTATCATAATCAGAATCGCTTTCGTTGATCTGATTTTTGATCTGATTGATTCTTGCTTTGATTTCGCTTGTTTTTCCTGCTCCTTCTACGATCGTAGTGGTTTCTTTATCGATCTTGATTTTCTTTGCTTTTCCCAAATCACTGATATCAATATTTTCCAGCTTCTCACCGAGGTCTTCGGTAATAGCGCGTCCGCCGGTCAGTTTAGCTATATCTTCAAGCATTTCTTTTCTTCTGTCGCCATACCCCGGGGCTTTAACCGCACAGCACTGCAATGTCCCTCTGATCCTGTTCACAACCAATGTTGCCAACGCCTCTCCTTCAATATCTTCCGCTAAAATCAAAAGAGGCTTTCCTGCTCTTGCGGTTTTCTCAAGCAAAGGAAGCAGATCTTTTAACGCCGAAATCTTCTTTTCATAAATCAAAATTAAAGGATCATCAAGCAAGCATTCCATTCTGTCTGTATCTGTGGCAAAATAAGGAGATAAATAGCCCTGATCAAACTGCATTCCTTCAACAACATCAAGTGTTGTTGACATAGATTTTGCTTCCTCTACAGTGATAACACCGTCTTTACCTACTTTTTCCATTGCCTCGGCGATAAGCTCTCCTATTGCCGAATCGTTATTAGCGGCAATTGTCGCAACCTGAGCAACTTCCTGTTTATCCTTTATCGGCTTTGAAAGCCCCTTTAATGCCTTTACTACATTTATAACAGCCGCATCAATACCTCTTTTTAAGGACATCGGATTCGTGCCCGCGGTTACATTTTTCAAACCTTCTCTGTATATTGCCTCTGCTAAAACAGTCGCGGTCGTTGTTCCGTCGCCGGCAATATCGCTTGTCTTTGATGCCACCTCTTTAACAAGCTCTGCCCCTAAATTCTGGTACGGATCCTGCAGCTCAATTTCTTTGGCTACCGTAACACCATCTTTTGTAATCGTAGGAGATCCGAATTTTTTATCTAAAACAACATTGCGCCCTTTGGGCCCCAAAGTCACTTTCACTGCTTTGGCAAGCAATTCGACACCCTTCAGGATCTCGCGTCTTGCCTCTTCACCAAACTTAAGCTGTTTTGCCATAATTTTCCTCCGTTTTTATGAGATAATTGCCAATATGTCGTCTTCTCTTAATATAAGGTACTCTTCGCCTTCTTTAGTAGTAACAGCAGTTCCGGAATATTTTCCAAAAAGAACTTTATCTTTTACTTTTACTTCCGGAGCCTGAACCTTTCCGCTCTCAAGAACCTTGCCCTGTCCAACAGCGATGACCTCTGCCTCTTGCGGCTTTTCCTTTGCGCTGTCAGGCAGATAAATTCCGCTTTCGGTCTTTTCTTTTGCATCCAGAACCTTTACCAGTACACGATCACCTAAGGGTTTAATCGCCATACATCCACCTCCTTTTAAGTTAACATTTATTTATCAGCACTCTCACCCGTTGAGTGCTAATTTCTACAATAACTGAAGATAACATATTGAATAATTAAAATCAAGCATTAATTTTAAATTGTTTGGAATTTTTTAAGAATTCTCGCGGTTTATGGATGAAATAGCTATTTTTCTCTATCTAGTGCCATATTATAAGCTATTTCTATTCCTATTAGGGTTAGATTTGGCTGATCATGGTCAACTTCCCGGCGAAGGGGTTTCTTAATTTTCAGATGCCCCCCGGGT
>JAKLQT010000221.1 GCA_022013205.1 Candidatus Omnitrophota bacterium
AGGTGGTGGGGTATTAACAGGCATCATCTGTTTTATTTTTCCCGGAAAACATTAAACAGGCTGCTTGAAGCAGCGGGCTTTAAAAGTATCCGCTGGGGGCTGTACGCGAGAAGTTTTACCTTAAGATACTGGCTGGAAAGAGCGAAACCTTACAGTAGAATCATATATAATATCCTGAAATTCCTTTGCCGTGTCAGCGGCCTTGAGAAAAAATTTATCACGATTAACTTCCAGGATCAGATAGAGGTGTTCGCGGTTAAACGGCGTGCTCTTGAATATCTCAGTGAAATTGAAGCATCATCTGTTTGCGGAACTAAAAAAGAAATGAAAACAATAGTTGTTCTGCCTGCTTTTAACGCGGCAAAAACGCTTAAAGCAACATATGATGATATCCCCAAAGATCTGGTCGATGAGATCATCCTCGTTGATGATGCCAGTGAGGATAATACCGTGGAAATAGCCGGGGAATTAGGGATAACCGTTTTTGTTCATGAAACCAATAAAGGCTATGGGGCTAATCAGAAAACCTGTTATGAAAAAGCCCTGGATCACGGAGCCGATATAGTGGTTATGGTTCACCCTGACTATCAATATGATCCGTGTGTGGTTGGGGATATGATCGCTCCCATCAGGAGCGGCCGGGCTGATGCTGTTTTCGGCTCCCGCATGCTCAAAGGCGGTGCTTTGCTCGGCGGCATGCCGCTATGGAAACATAATGTGAATATTCTTTTAACGGCATTAGCTAATGTAACTCTTAAGACTTATCTGACAGAATATCATTCAGGATTTAGAGCATATAGCGCGCGATTTCTAAAGAATGTTAAATTTAATGATAACGCGGACAGCTTTGTTTTTGATTTTGAAATTATTGTCCAGGCAATAATGAATTATTGTAAGATAGAAGAGATCCCTATTCGTACGCGTTATTTTGATGAAGCTTCAAGCATAAAATTATGGCCGGCAATTATGTATGGCCTGGGGATTTTGAAAACATTACTAAAATATATTTTGCATGATAATAATATTGCGCGCTTTAAACAATTTGAATAGTATGCGGATAAAGAAAAAACAAATAGGCATGATTTGCTGTATAGCGGTTATATGTGTGATTACCTATGCTAATAGCCTTGGCAATGGATTTCTTATCGATGATCAAAATATAATTGTAAAAAATGATGCCTTGAGTCGTCCGGATGCTTTTTCCGCGGCCTTTCTGGGGCAGTTGATGCCAAATTATTATCGGCCGATAGCAATGAGCTCCTTTGTTATTGACTACTTTTTTTGGAAATTAAATCCATTTGGCTATCATTTGACAAATATTTTATTACATACACTTAACGCGGTATTATTCTTTATTCTGCTTTTTATCCTTTTTGAGGATTCTTTTCTGTCGTTCCTGAGCAGTATATTTTTTGCTATCCATCCGCTTAACAGCGTCACAGTTAATTATATCTCTGATCGGGGTAATTCTTTGGCAGGGTTTTTTATGCTTTGCGCATTATTATTATTTTATCGCGGATGTACGCAAAGAAAAACGCAGCCATATCTGCTTGGATATGGGGCATTTTGTATCGCGCTTTTGTGCCGTGAAAGCGCGGTATTATTCCCTTTGTATTTATTATGTATGTTCGCTGTATTGTATAACCGTTTGACGTGGAAAAAGATAGGGATAATGGTTGGTATAGGATTGTTGATCAGCGGCACGTATATTTTTTGCCGCTTTAAATTTCTACCCCTTTCTTCTAGCCTTTTCGCGGAGACATCTGCGATGTTTACTTTTGAAAATTTCAGTGCTTTTATACATATGGTTATCAGGTATTTTGCGTTAACCATCATGCCTTTTAATGTTTGTTTTTTTCGCGCAATCACACCGTTATCGTTTGATATCCCAACAATAAGTACAGTGCTATTTATTATAGTTTGTGTTTTCGCTGTAATTACGGATAAAGAACAAGGAAAAAAAAGATGGTTTGCCGTATGCTGGTTTTTAACAGGAGTTTTTCCTCTTTATAAACTTATGGTTAGTTATCGCAAAGATATCGGTTTGGTGATGCAGGATAACTGGATATATTTTTCTTCGATGGGGCTCTTTCTTATGTTAGGGATGTTCATTGTCTACTTGCGCAAGTGGATAATGAAGCCGATACTGGTGTTTATCAGTAGTGTTATGATCCTTTTTTACGCATTTATAACTTTTTCAACAAACAGATTTTGGCGGGATACACCAACCTATTGTAATTTTTGGCTGGAGCTTATGCCGAAAAATATTATTGCTTCGTGGTCATTGGCAGAATTCTATTATGATCAAGGATCATTTGATAAGGCGATTATATATTATCGTAAAGCGATCGAGGATGGTAAATTTGAACGCCAGGGGGCTCTTATTCAGGATGTAAGGCTTATCTCAATTTATAATAACCTGGGGGTATTGTTGTTTGAAGAAAAAAGATACGAGGAGGCAATGGCGTGTTTTCAAAAGGTGATTAAGATTAGTCCTGATCATGATGCTGCTTATCATAATATTGCCAATATTTATTTTATAAATGATGATATTGACAAAGCAAAATATTATTATAATGAACAGATTAAAAGAAATTTTAAACATGTCAATGCTCACAAGATGTTGTTTCGGCTGTATTTGAAAGAAGGACAAAGACATAAAGCGCTATATGGACAATTAACGTACCAGTATTTGCAAAAAATAAACAAAGGCGGTATACGGGATGAACAAACCTTACGTAAATATCTGAAGGTGAGTAAAACTTTGACACAGCTTGGCAATTATTTTTTTCAGGAACAAAATATAATAGATGCTAAGCGGTGTTATCAAGCAGCAGTGTTTATTGATCCGGATAATTATGTGGGGCATGAACGATTGGGACAGATTTATAATCAAGAGGATGACAAACAAAAAGCGAATTTTGATAAAGCCGGAGATATCCAAAACAAGGAAGACAATATTGAGCTGGGTACAGTGCTTGAAAAACATGGTTTTTTTGATGCTGCTTTAAAAAGATATAATGCCGCGCTAACCCTGGATCAGGAAAATTATATAGCCTTGTTCAATATAGGCAATATCCATATGCGCCGGCAGGACTGGAAACAGGCAGAGGCAGCTTATAGGCAATCTATTGCAGTCAATAAAGATTTTGCTGATGCTTATAATAATCTTGCCTATTTATATCTGAAAACAGGAAAATATATCCTGGCACATGAATATATTGATAAAGCTTTAGGCTTTAATTGTTCCAGGAGATTTTATTACTTGGATACTAAAGCCCAGATATTTTTAGCGCAAAGAAATATTTCTGAGGCATTGCGTTTTATCAAACAGGCTAAACTTAATCAGCAAAATGTTCCGGGACAAATACTTAAGGGCTTTAATGAATTCTGGGCTGAAAAAATCCCTGAAACCCGGGATTTTTTAGGCAATGAATAATCGCCAGACGGATAAAAATCCTGCCAAATGACGGAGTAACCGGTGAGTTACGGGTGAAATTTTTACTAATTTAAGACTGTTAACGTAATGCGAAAAGCAGTTGGAAAAATCTATTTTGGCTCATTCTCGACGGACATCCTGTCCGTCTGCGAGGGAATTTACTACTGTTTGACATCCTTGTCACAGCAGCAAATTAAATCCGCCAAAACAGATTTCCCCAA